>JANTHA010000017.1 GCA_024762625.1 Thiotrichaceae bacterium | reverse complement strand
GTAATGAAAAAAAACAACGGTCAGCGCAGCGACAAAGCGGGTGAATGTGATTTGATCAAGTGACAAGAATATGCGCCTGGCGGATTAGGGGTCTAATAGGCGTTCTTGTCGTTGAATGCCTTGAAAATAGTCATGAAAATAATTTTTAAGTCCAGCCACAAGCTCCATTCGCGCATATATTCCAGATCATATTCAACGCGTTTGCGCATTTTGTAAATCGTATTGGTTTCACCGCGCCAGCCATTAACTTGCGCCCAGCCGGTAATGCCCGGTTTGATCATATGGCGCAGCATATATCCCGGAATCAGGGAGCGGTACTGCTCGTTATGCGCAACCGCATGTGGTCGTGGGCCGACGATGGACATGGAACCCTGCAATACATTGAAGAATTGCGGTAGTTCATCCAGTGATGTTTTACGCAAAAATTCGCCAATTCTGGTGTAGCGTTCGTCGCCACGCGTGGCTTGTTTGATATCGCCATTATCTTCACACACGGTCATGCTGCGGAATTTCCAGACGCGAATTTTTTCGCCTTTCAGGCCATAACGGGTTTGCTTGAAAAATACCGGACCAGGCGAGGTGAGCTTAACGGCGCCTGCAATTATCAACATGAGTGGTGAAATCAGCGTCAGAATCAGTGTACCGACGATAATGTCTTCAATCCGTTTGATCAGCGCGTGATCGCCTGAAAATGGCGAGTCATAAATGCATAGCACCGGATTATCTGCAATTTCGATAAACTTGCTATGCAACAGGTTGGTGGTGAAATAATCAGGCAGCAGACGAACCGGGGTTGCGGTGTCGGCCAGTTGATCCAGCAGGCGTAACATCCGTTTTTTAGCTTCGACCGGAAGCGCCAGGTAAATCTGATCCCATTCACCAGCGCGCGCGGAATTGATCATGTCGTCAAAATTTCCGAGATTCGGATAGTGATCCAGTACTTCCTTGTGGATGCGATCCGAGCGGTCATCATAAAAGCCCACAACATGGTAGCCGTAATCCGGGTTGTTCTCCAAGTCGCGCGCAAAATGCAGACCATGCTGGGTCATGCCAACGATGGCGACCGTGCGATTATTGAGTCCCAAACGCCGAAAATGGGCAAAAATCAGGCGTAACATATAGCGCGCCAACACCAGTAGCATGGGCGTAATAACGAGCCATGCAAGCAGTACAACACGCGAAAACTGTTCGCTTGTTTTGGTCACAAAAGCGATAAAGACGAGAGAGAGGAAGGTGATTAGCCAGGTCATACTGACGCGAACGGCTTCATCGCGTAATGGCCGACCGCTCCAGGATGTATAAATATCCATAAGGCGACCGACAAAACTGAACAGCATCACGGCGCTCATGCCAGCAATCAGATAACCTTCAACATTATAAAAGTTGGTGTAGGGCGAGCCGACAAAGAGCGTCACTAGAATGATAAAGATATCAATCGTACGGTAGATAAGCTCCGAGCTGATTTTTTTATCTTCCACTGTTAGACGTTTCCTTCCTTGAATTCTTCGAAATTTAGGGTTCTAAGCTAGTATTCGCCAGTAACCGCCAGTATACCTTATACTCATTCATTCCTGTATCCTCAGCTCATTGTCAGCTTTTGCTCAGCAGAGTGGGTGGCGCATGATCAAAGGTGTTAAATCTCATGTTCTCTCATAAGCTCTACATGTTTCATATAAAGCGGTTATGAGACTCTATGAGTAGCTATGATACAGTTTGGTTCCGGGCGATAAAGCGTTGCAGCAAGCTATTAAACTACAGTCGCTCCAGATGGCAATAAAGTTCAGCCAGATTTTGCAAAACTCCCTAATAATAATTATATATAAATTAATTCTAAATTGTCTTAATTTCCTGCATAAGCGGTTGTTTTTTCGAGAACAGTGAATGAGTTTTAATTGTTATTGATCAGTCAGGCGCAATCTGGATAAAGTGGTGAATAAGTTTCAAGTATTACGGGAAGATGCATCAGTTTCCCATTGATAATTATCGATTTTACTGAATTGTTTTTTGGCGCGAATACGAATGATCAGAGCTATCATTATATACACGCTGGCGGCGAAAAAATCCCTGCTGAATAGGCGCGATTTCATTACATTTCCGTAATGTTTGGCTTCCTGGATAGGGCACAGGTTTTTAGCAAGCAATTCCATGTTGCCGAGGCGTGCGCGGGTTTTGATCTTGATCAGTGAGAAAATATCCTTTGGCGCCTTGATATAGATTTCAGCGCCTTTGATGTTGGCGATTTCACTGTTTTTAAAGTGGCAACGCACAAAGCCGTCATCGCCGATTACATCTGCAAAGCGTTTGAAGCGTTTACGGCCCTGTTCACTGATAATAAAGCTACAGGTAGCGATCACGCCTTCACGGATATAGGGCAGGGAAGTCCAGACCCGGTAATAGGTTTTGACCAGCCAGGAGGAATTAGATGTGTCGATGCGCGGCGTAGGGGCGGCCAACAGCACATTGTCATGCATCATTGTCTGGGTGATATGCTTGATGCAGTTGTCCGAAAGGCGCGTATCCGCATCAATATAAAACACCGGGTAGCTCACGCCCAGCTCCCTGGCCTTGTCCTCGGCGACATTAAGCGCATGGGTTTTGGACGGCTTTTCAATATCGAGGCAAACCAGATCCGGAAACTGTTGGCGTACAATCTTGACAGTATCGTCCGTGCAGCCGTTACAGGCCACGATGATATGATCGACGCCATCCTGTCCGACAATGCTGTCCAGACAATCCGCAATTACGCTGGCTTCGTTATGCGCAGGCACAATGATGGTCGCCATTATCCTAAAATCCTTAGTTGGGCATGGTAAAGTGTGCGGCGATGATGGCGTAGGGCTACGACTACAGGGATGTAGGAGATAGAGCGACGCTTGGAGCCAAAGCCGGGGCGTGGCTGCGCGGAATGGCCTTTCCCTTTCAAGCAGTTACAACAACGCCATACGCCATCATAGTCGTGCAATTTGCCTTGTAGCGTTTTCACCCATTGGGAGAAAATAGTAAATAGGCGGTTTTTAATGTTTATCATAAGCTTATTCTTCACGGAAGCGGTCAACTGAGGAATTTAGGATTCCTGATATCCCCTGAGCCATTGCTTGCGTTGTTGATAGACCTTGCGCCATTCGACCAGCGCTTCCCGCCGGTTGTTTTTGATTAAGGATGCCAGTTTTAATGAGATGAGCTTATTCAGCACATGCAGTTGCAGCAGCCATTTGTAGAGCGGCTTTTGCCAATTTGCGGCGTGTTTGTTGATCAATTCCGCCTTGCCTTTAAGCAGTTTCAGCATTTTCCCCGACAGGTTGGCTTCACTGACGCCGCCGTGATGGATAATGCGCGCATCCGGCGTCACACGGGGCTGATAGCCCTTCTTGATGGCGCGGATGCAGTAATCGGCTTCCTCTGCGTACATGAAAAAGGTTTCATCCAGACCGTGTAACTCTTCCCAGAGCGCGCGTGGCGTCAGGAAGAAACAGCCAGTAATCACGTCCACCTCGCGTTCGGTTTTTCTGTCCCAGCAACCGTAGTTGTCATGGTTGAAAAAGCAACTGCCGTTGAAGGCTTTGCTTAAACCCAGCGCGCTGAACAACAGCGTGCGAAAGGACAGCCTGGCGCGCGCATTGTTCGGGTTCAGACTCAAGTCGTTATTCAGCGTTACGCCGCCCCAGATGCCTGCCTGTGGCGTTTTTTGAGCGTAGGCCATGAGTTTGTCGATGGCTCCGTCCAGTATCACGGTGTCCGGATTGAGCAACAGTATGTAGTCGCCATCACCGGCTTTTGCGCCGAGATTAACGCCGCCTGCAAAGCCCAGGTTTGCGCCGCTCTGGATGATTTTGACCTCAGGGAAGGATTCGGCGATTAACGCCACCGAATTATCTTTGGAGTCATTGTCCACCATGATGATGCGAAAATCGGTGTCGTGGGTTTCATTATAGACCGACTCAATCGCGCGCCGCGTATAATCGGCGGTGTTGTAGGACACCAATATGATATCAAGCTGATTCATGCTGGCTCGTTATCCTTATCATGTTGCGGCTTTTGCGATGTCTGTTCCTGCTGGGCGTTGAGATACTCTTCCGATAACATGCCGTAGGCGATGGTGTCGATGCCCGTTTTTATCACTTTGGCCGGATTGCCGGCGACAATGCAATTGGATGGCACGTCTTTGGTAACGACGCTGCCGGCGGCGACGATTACATGGTCGCCTACCGTTACATTCGGCAGTATGATGGAGCCGCAGCCGATAAAACAGTGGGAGCCTATCACCGTTTTTGCTGAATGACGCCGCGAGGCGTAATCATGGGAAAGCACAATGGCGTCGAAAGTCACCATGGTCTTTTCGCCAATGGTGAGTCCTTTGGGGTTGGTCTTGTCAATACGCGCCTTGAACGAGAGACGCACGTCGGGCGCAATGTTCATACCGTAAATGGTGCGGAAATACCAGGTTCGCGCATAGAGCAAAGCATTGCGGAAACGCACCAGCATCATAAACATGTTCTGGTTGATAAAACGCGCTCTCATGGTAGCTCCCTTGATAGTGTAGCGCTTGTTCGTCGTGGCTGCTGTTTTTGCCTTGACCTGGAGCGCGCTATCCAGCTCATATTGTTGAGTATCCGATTCAGTTTGCCATGTTGTCTCGCCCAGGCGATGGAGCCTAATACAAAGAAAAACATGGGTTGTAATTTGCCAAAATAATCGACTGTAAAACCTATCAGAATCAGCGACATGAACGCCAGAATCCAGGATTCAACCATCCAGCGGCTTGCTGGGTGGTGTTTATATAGCGTGTTTAATACATGGAATACAGCATATAGGCAAATAAATAACAGGATAAAGCCCGCGATCAGGCCATGTTGCAGGGTAACCAGTAGCCAAAAGCTGTCAATACTGTTATTCATCCATTCGGGACGTGTCCAGTCATGCAGACCAATGCCGAACAGTGGGTGGTCGAGAATGTCATCCTGGGTGTATTGCCATTGCAGCATGCGATAATAACCGGTTACGGGGTTAAACGTCAGGTGCGACACCAGGATGGCGAACAATCCCCGGTTGGAGATTGCGCTAATTAGTATTAAACCGGAAAGCACGATGAAACTCGCGCCAAACCAGAAACGTTTACCGCCATGCCAGAATTTACTCAGCACGGCTGTCAAACCCTGAAAACCAATCGCAAGCAAGGGTGCGGAGGATAGGGTGGTGATCATGCCGACCAGCAAGGCGATTGCCCGCAATAAATACGAAAATTTAAATCTGTAAAGCGTGAGCAATACAATAAATGGAAAAAAGATAGCGCCGATTGTGCCGTACAAAATTGGATGGGCGAACAAGTTGGTGGTGCGCATAATGCCAAGACGAATGTAATAATGGGTGTAAAGCCGGTAATCCAGTGAATCGTGGCCGGTTATATTCCTGGCCCATTCATGCAATATGCGGTGTTTTGCAAAGGCTTCATACAGAGAAAAAACCAGCAATAGAGCCAAAATGGTGACAAACAACATGTTAATCTGGTAGTAACGTTTTGGCGTGGTGATATAAAACCTGGCCAGATAAAAGGAGCCAAGTATTTCAATACCCAGTATGCCGGCCGACTCGATTCCATCCTTTAAGCCGTGATTATAGATTAGGCTTGCGGATGCGAGAATAACAAAAAATAAAAGAAATATATCAATTAAATCAGCATTATCAAGCAGTTTCTTGATGTTGAATAAAGCATAAACCAGCGCGAGTCCCAGTACAATGCGGTAGGCTTCGATACGCAAGGTACCCACAAGATAATGGAATTCTACGGGTATGAAAATGGAAATCACAAATAGCAGAGCCAGGATGCGAATAATCATTTTGTTCCATTAGCCTCTTGTGGGGCGTCCTTGAGCAATTTTTGCCGGTAAAAAAGGACAACGATCAATAATAATAGCGTTGCATTGGCGATTAAGGTAGCGGTAGCCGCGCCCTCGATGCCATAATATTGTATCAGTATGACGTTAAAAAACAGGTTTGCGATCAGAGCGCTAACCAGAACCATGTTCAGAAAGCGCACCTTTTCGCGGACAATAAACATGAATGAAAAGGTCAGACTGGCGGCGCGCAAAAACTGTGCAAGCAGCAATAGACCCAAAGCTTGTTTAGCCGCCAGGTAATCTCCGCCAAAGGCCAGTAAAATCCAGTCAGACAATAAATACATGAATAGCGTCACGGATAATACTACGCCCACGACCAGCGCGGTAGACTGCCAGAAGAATGATAATAAATGCGCTGCGTTATGGCGATAAGTATTTAACAGTCTGGGATAAATAGTGGCTTCAAGCGCCTGTAAAAAAAACAGAATGATATAAGAAACTCTGGATGCAACGCTATATTCCGCCACCTGTTCATTGTTTAGAAACCAGCCCACCATGAGGGTGTCGGCAAACAACATCAGGTAGGAGAAGATGGACACAGGCGCAAGGGGAATGGACTGTTTGATCACTTCCATTAAACCGGGCGCTTGCGCTGCATTCGGCATTTCACTCTCTTCTGATTTGACGGACTGTTGAGACTGCAATGAGAAATGCCGGGTGATCCCTATCGCGATGACGCCCGCCAGAACAAGCGAAACGGTATACAGGTTGATATAAAAATGGTCTTGTCCAAATTGCGTCCAGAACAATGCGATGAGCAATAAAAATGTGATAGCGGGCAGGGCGTTCTGTCCGAGTACGCCGTAAACCGTCTGTTTGATTGCTTTCAGGTAAGTGCTGTTGAGTATAACAAGGTTAAAAAACAAAATGCCGACGCCAGCCCACATGAGGTAGATCAATGGGACAGAATCATCAAAAAAGTTTTTACGGATGAATGGACTGGCGACCAGCCATAGCGCAATAAATATAAAAGAAAGCAACAATACAGCACGCAAACTGGCGTTTAGAAAATCGCGTCTAAAATCAAAATGACTGTGATGCGCGCTGGCGATTTCTTTCATTAATAACTGGTCTGTTCCCAGACGGCTAAACAGGGCAATACCGGTAATAAAGGTCATCAACAGCAACAGATTACCCGCGTCCGCCTTGTTGAGTTTATTGGTGATGATCAAAATAACGGCGAAATTAAGCCCAACGCCGGCAAAACGCGCAAATAAGGACCATAGGCTTTGCAACAGGAGTGGTTTGCTTTTTATCTTTTCAAGACTGCGGCGTATAAAGAACATGGGCATCGATTAGCGTTTGCCGGTTTTGATAAAGCGGGCGATAGCGTCGCTGATCGCCAAATGCCCGTTGTTAGTTGGCGGCCTGGGTTTGTCGCTTGATTTGAGTAAATCGGACAGATGTTGATAGAGCGCTTGCTGGTTGCTTGCTGCATAAACGCCTTCCAGTTCACCCATCCATTTAAGACCGTCAGCCTGATGGTCGTTGCGATGTTCGCCCAGTTTAAACTGGCGATTAAGAACGATAATTGGCGTCCCCAGTTCTCTGGCGCTGATGATATTGCCCATTCCGGCATGCGAAACAAATGCGGCTGCCTGGCGGATATTGTTATTGTATTGTTCGCCATCCATGAAACGCGCAAATTGCATGTGCCGTGGCGTGTAATTGCCTTCGCCAATTTGTGCAATAACGCTTTGATCAGAATGATCCGCTGCCCATTCATCCATATAACGAACCAGACGGTCAAAAGGGAACTGGGTGCCTACCGCCATGAAAATCATAGAATGGAACCCTTGTAAATCACCTGTTCGCCATCGCTAAGCGGCTCCCACTGGGTTAACACCAGATCGGCGTGGTTTTTAATCATGCGGCCGGAGCGGGATAAGCAGCTGACGTTTGCAATGCTGTCCACCCAGATGGTTTTAATAGGAAGGTATTTGGCGAGTAAAAAGGCGATTGCGCCCGGGGCTGCGCCAGTTGAAACGATTGCCGTGGGTCGGTGTTTTATAAAAATACCAATCAATTGCAACGCAAGCGGAATCAGTTTGAGTTTACTGTCGGCGCTGGCGTCGGTGATATTCAATATGGTGCGGGAAGACTGCTTCTCAGACGCGTACTGGGAGCCGGGCGTGACATAGATAATTTCAAAGCGGTCTTCCAGCGGTTTGCAGATTTTATTGAGTTGAATCCAGTGTCCGCCGGGTGATGCGATCGCCAGTATTTTATTTTTATTATGTTTAATATGCTCAGGCGATGTGTTCCTGGATTTGTTCATGACTGTTTTTGGTCGTTGAATTAAAGGGGCTTTTTCAAGTAAAACGCCGCCTGATCGCCGGCCTTTTCCCGGTTAAGTTGTTTGCTTTGTGTTTCAAACGCCTTTATTTGTTCAGCCGAAAACATGGATTTTTCAGGATTGACCGCGTAGGAATTTGCATCATGCAGCGCAATATCGTTCTGGTATTGTATGGATCCCCAGTACTGGAAGGCAAAAGAGTCATAAACAACATCCATCAGTTCAAAACCCGTCTTTTCAGCCAGGATGTGCATGCTTCTGATTGAATGTAAAAACAGGTGGCGCGGCGCGTCCAGTTGCACCCAGTCTACGCCATAATTGCGCCAGGCCCAGGATGTTACCGTGGGTATGCGAATCATGCTGATAGCGCCAGGCTTTAACAGGCTGAAGGTTTTTTCCAGTACTTCAATCTGGTCAAAGACATGCTCGTAGGAATGATTGAACATGATCAGATCCCAGCCTTTCTGCGGGTCATTAAGATTAAGTTCATGGATGGATTTTTTTTCGATGCGCAGCCCGTTATCGTAGGCAATAGATTCAGCGTTAAAGGGGTCTATGCCCAATAAATGACTGAAACCCGCTTCCTGTAGCGAATGCAATAAATGACCTGCGCCACAACCCACATCCAGTATTCTGGAATCTGGCCTGACATTAGCCCTGGCGATGGATGGTAATTTATCATGGGGTTGTATGCCTTGCATGAATTTGCCAATCAAACCTTTACCGGTTGCGGCATAGCGGTCGCGCTCACGAATCAGTTTGCCTTTCAATCCGCTTGCGGGTTCAATTTTATTGTAGGAATAATAATCGTCATCCGGGTAGTATTCCGGTAAATTGTCCGGAACTTTCGCAATTTGCAGACAGCCGCAGTGGGCGCATTCAAAATAATCATGCTGGTCGCGTAAACCCAGCATCATTTCTTTGGCGCTGTAGTGAATGTTATGATCGCTGTTTTGACAGATTCGGCATTGCATGGCGTTGTTCGCGTGTCTACGTCAGGGCGGAGGAAGGTTTTGAGTGATGACCTGTATTTGCAATATCAATCAGGTATTGTCCATAGCCGCTTTTCTTTAGAGGTTCAGCCAGCGCCAATAACTGCTCCTTGTTAATAAAGCCCATATGCCAGGCGATTTCCTCGGGACAGGCGATTTTGAGTCCCTGGCGATCTTCAATGACGCGAATATAATTGGCGGCATCCAGCAGTGAGGCGTGGGTTCCCGTGTCTAGCCAGGCGGTGCCGCGTCGCAGCATTTCGACGTCCAGTTGGCCCTGTTCAAGATAAACGCGATTGACATCGGTGATTTCCAGCTCGCCGCGCGATGAAGGTTTTATTTCTCTAGCAATATCAATAACCTGATTATCATAAAAATACAGTCCGGTGACGGCATAGTGTGATTTGGGTTGTTCGGGTTTTTCTTCGATGCTGAGCGCCTTGCCATTGTGATCAAATTCAACCACGCCATAGCGTTCCGGGTCGCGCACATAATAGCCAAATACGGTTGCGCCGCTGTCTTCAGTCGCGAGTGCAGAAAGACGTTCGGAAAGACCTTCGCCGTAAAAAATATTATCGCCCAGAATCAAGGTAACCGGATCATTGCCGACAAATTCCCTGCCGATGATGAAGGCTTGTGCCAGACCTTCCGGTTTGGGCTGAACAGCGTATTGCAAGTTAAGCCCCCACCTGGAGCCATCGCCAAGCAGTTGCTTAAACTGTTCGCTATCATGAGGCGTGGTGATAATTAGAATGTCGCGAATGCCGGCGAGCATGAGTACAGACAACGGGTAATAAATCATGGGTTTGTCATAAACCGGCATCATTTGCTTGCTGACTACCTGAGTCAGCGGATGTAACCGCGTGCCGCTGCCGCCAGCCAGAATGATCCCTTTCCTCATGATTTTCCTTGTATTAAGACTAAAGAAGCCAGTTTAAGCCAGTATAAAATGCGGCGCATCATAACGTATTGATGGCGTTTTTTCCATGAATGTTAAGATAAAGGGATGAAATTTTCAGGCAAGTGATTAAGTATGATCGCGCATCATCGCGCATCATCGCGCATGATTGTGCATAATGAATCGCCCAAACTTTAAAAGGCGTTTATTTAAAAAGTTCTAGCAAAAAAGCGCAGAAAAAAAGCAGCTTGATAAGCTGCTTTTTTGGTAAACAAGATTGAACGCGTCGTAAAGAATGAAACGCGGAATCATTAAGCGCAAGCTTAATAGGTAGAAAGCTCCACGCCAACGCTTAACATATTAACGTCAGTATCTTCACTGGCGCTTGTTTCAACACCGGGAAATTGCTCCCATTCGGCGCGCAATCTGGTTGACTCGCTCATGCGCATTTTGGCGCCAACGCCGTAAGTAACGCCGAAACCATCTCGATCGCCGCTGCTGTTTTCGCTGCTCCAGCGCATTGCGCCGACTTTTCCGAATAGATCAAATTTTTCGGTTACTTGGACCGAACCGACAGCATTTGCCGTGATTGCTGAAACATCGGAATGTTCATTGCTTTTATACATATCGCCCAGATTCACATAAGCGCCTTCTGCGCTTAAATTTTCCGTGAATTTGTAGCCGCCAAACAGTTTCCAGGCGGTATCCTGGTCTTCGCAGCCTGTTGCACCATCACAGTAACTACTGCCGTTGGAAACGCCGATGGTTCCACCTAAATAGTAAGGGTTACCCAGGCTATCGCGGCCATTCGAGGTTTCATCTACATAGTTAGCCGATGCTTTACCGTAATTAAAAGGCAGGTCGGCCTGAGCAGAAGAAACAAGCACAAGCGATAACAGGGGTGCGCCCCCGAGTACGAGTAAGGATTTAGCTAAGTTTTTCATTGAATTGCCCTTATTTTTTTAATTTTTATTCTTCAGCTTGAACTAATTTTAGGCTATTTCGATAAGTCGGGTAAAGCTTGTCAGATAAAAGGTTGCTTAAGTTTGGAAACTCGAAGGCATTATAGAGTATTAAAGCGTATTTAAAGCCGTATTAAAAACGCTGAAAAGTCGTTTTCCCTGGCCAATGGTGCCCCTGGCGGTTAAATGTGTGACATCATACTTTTCCAGTCCCTGCATGGAAAAAAAAGTGATGCTTTTATCTTGAGCCGCCAGCTTCTTTTGCGCCGCAACGACCTGTGGGTGTTGTTGTACATGAGGATGTTGTTCATCCAGGCTGAGTATGACAGGAAGTACGGGATTTTTAATGACATTATTGCGTAAATGATGCAACATTTTTTTAAGATGCCAGTAATATTCATTGGCAAGTTGGTCGTTGTCCGCATCGCTTTCTCCCTGAATCCAGATTATTGCGCGCGGGATGACTGTATCGCCCTGGACTTGAAGTTCCCTTATGGCTATTTTCAGATTTTTCACCATATCATCATAGAGCCCATGTTGTCCTGGCCCTTTCCAGTCGATTTTGAGGCTGGATCCGCCGGAACTGTATTTGAAAATGGCCGGTTTATACCCGGCGTTAAAAAGGGAGCGCGCAAAACTGACTTCCGGTCCAAAATGACCTGATCTAAAATGCCCCACTTGTGGTTTCAGCGTTTCCCATTTTTGATCAGTCGAGCCGTAATGTAGCGCCTTGTAATAAAAAGGAATCTGACTATCCACGCCGTTTGGGTCGCTCGGATAATACGCTGCGTCGCTACGCCATCCCTGCATATTGGATTGCCCCGCCATGATAAACAGATCAATATTTTCAGCTACTAGTTTGCTATTGAAAGTCAGAAAGATAAGCACAAATATCATTTGTTTCATGAAAGTTGAGTCCATAAGCGAGAATAATGAAGTAGGCGGCTATTATATTCGTCCTTTAGCAGATATGTACAGTTAGAGTGGCAGGATAAAGTTACTCATGGCCACAGTTATTAATTATAAAAATTGATATTGATATAAAATAATAATTGGTTTTTGCGGCGAGCGTTTCTATACTCAGTAAATAGCAAGGGAAGCAAATTTGCATCTGAATGCTGAAATAAGGTTTTTAAATTAACTTTGTATTCCCGTGATCCTGTCCGGGGATATGAGCCGTGGCCAGACAAAACGGATCATATCCGGTTTTTCAACGAGATGTTTAACGACTTCTGGGCAGGCTTCAGGCTTTCTTATGAATGTATTTGCTTTACAGCAATAAAATATTCAGAACGATATTTTAGCTGTTTAAAACCAAAAGCAGGAACTAACGCCAAAGAGGATTAACTATGAAAGATTCAACAGATATTGTTATACATATCAATGAAAAGATGGATGATCATTATCGTGAGCGCTTTTCTTCTGATGTATCCCAATGCGAAGGAGTTATCTCGGTGAATTTGCAGGATAATCGGCCACATTTAATGATTGTCGCCTATGACCCCGTTGAAACCGGATCGCTTGATGTACTCTCTAATGTCAGAAACCAGGGAGTGCATGCTCAACTTGTGGGTTGGCTTTAACAAAAAAATAAAGTTCAAGTTTTTCGATTCACAAAAAGCCCGGAAATTATTTCCGGGCTTTTTTATTGCTGACTTTCAATTTTTCCAGTTTAATCAAATGATTTTCTGGGCAGTTTAAGTCTCCTGCGAATCAGGAATAAAGGAACCAATAACAGTGACCATGAGAAACTACCTCCACCGCCTGCGCCGCTACTGACTGGGTTACTCGTATTTGCATCACCCAAATCAGGTTGATGATTCTGGGGCGAGCTGATGAGACCGCGTTGTCCACTTGCGACTGGCGTCGCCAAACCCTGCGATCCACTGCCGAAGTAGTATTCGAAAACGCCGTTGTCCGGATAACTGTCAATTTTATCGCCGCCAAAGGCTTCATTGTTGCCGAGGAAGACGACTTTAACCAGACTATGTGGTCCAAGCCAGTTCCTCGGGAAGCTAAGTTCAGCTATTTTCTTTTCGAATCTGCTTGTTGCTGTTCCAAGGTCAGTCCAGCTCCAGCCGGAACCGTTATAGCGGAATACATGTCGACCTTCTATCAGGTAGTCGGCGCCGATACCGTTTCTGATCGGGAATCCTGTGCCGGGATTATTATCCGTATCAAGGAATGTTTGCCAGCCCCAGGGCAGGAAGCTTCCCTTGTTTCGTGAAGGATCAACATTGTTATGGTTTTCATAGAGCAAGTAAATGGTATCGTCGCTATGAGCGATTCCGGCTTTCTTCCAGTCAATTTGATTGTTTCTTCCTGAAATATCATCACGGTCTTTATCAAATAATGTTAGATCATTCCAGTCGGATTTTTTTCCATTGACTACGATGCCGCCATTTACAACCCGGTTTGAAATAGCATTACTGGTGTTGTCATTTACGATCGTTAAACTGACAGTTGCTATGTTGCTGTCTACGGTTCCATCATTGACACGGTAACGGAATGAATCAGCGCCCGTATAATTTTGATCAGGCGTATATTGTAGCGTCAGTCCACTTCCTTGCAGTACGCCATGTGCTGGTTGTTGAATGATAGTAAGACTCAAGCTGTCTCCATCCGCATCAGTGGCGTTAAGGCTTATGCTGGTGCGGGTGTTCCTCACAACCGAAACGCTTTGGTTGGTCGCCACTGGCGCAGTGTTTTGAGGCGGCGTTACTGAATCTAGTAAGTAACTAAAGTAGCCGCTATCAGGATAAAGATCCAGCGTATTTCCGCCATAAGCATTGTTGGCGCCCTGGAAGGCAATTCGCATGGAAGAAGGATTGCCGATCAGGTTGCGTGATAAGCCAAGTTCTTCTATGTTGCCGTTAAAGCGGCTACTGGCGCTGCCGACAATATCCCAGTTCCAGCTGTTATTTGAACCCGTATATTTAAGGATGTTAGCGCCTTCCAGTAGATAGTCCGCGCCCACCACGCCATTTATTTTAAAACCGGTGGTAGGATTGTTATCCGTATCGAGGAAAGCCTGCCAGCCCCAGGGTATATAGCTTCCAGAGGCATTATTAGGGTCTATAGGGCCGCGATTCTGATAGAGGAAATAAATATTCTGGTCATTATGCGCTATGCCTGCATTTAACCAGTCTATGACATTTCCGTTGCCAGTGCTTATATCATCGGGATCGTCGGCAAACAGAGTCAAACCATTCCAGTCCGAAGCATTTCCATCGACAAGAATACTGGCTGCTGGATTGGATATGCTGTTGGACGGCGGATTGTCAGGTACATTCAAGGCTCTGACGCCATGCAGTTCAACCCAGGTGTTGGGGTAGGTCATTTCACTGTCCAGCGATTCCTGCCAGTGTTGTTGTGGAGCGGCCGCATCGCGCGCGATCACCCGATAGAAATAATTTCCAGCTGAGTGAGTCCAGTGTAGATTGTAGGTAAGTCCGGAAATGCCGGTAATGTGCTCCAGTATGGTTCCTGGCTTGAATTCCCTGTTGCTTGCAACGTCCAGATCATAAACGATTGTCTGACCTGTCAGACTTTTGGATTCGTCCCAACTGAATAGAATATTGCCATCATTTGCAAAATTATCCGAAAGAATGGGCGTATTCATTTTAAACGTCATTGGATCATAGAGACGCTCCATGAATCGCGCATACTGAATTTCAACCTGTTGGGAAAGCTTATCGAATATCTGGTTGTAAGCGGCAACTTGCTCCGGGTCGGTGTAGGCAAGATACAGGTAGTTCCAGTCGGGGGAGTTTCTTATTACCGGAAAAACAATATCATAGTAGGCATCCCGTTTCGCTGCGATTTTAGCTGGCGTAAGGTATTTGTTTTTAATCTCGGTGACTGCATCTGCCAACAACTGAAGATTGCCCGGTTCGCTCAGGAATCGTTTATGTAAAATAGTTTCCCAGTAGTTGGCGTGTGAAAACCACCAGCGGGGTAATCGGGCTTCGGTAATCTCGGGATTATCAGGCACCATGCCAAGTGAGCTATCGTAGTCCCAGGGAGCCAGATAGAAATCATCT
>JANTHA010000016.1 GCA_024762625.1 Thiotrichaceae bacterium | reverse complement strand
TTTCATTTTGATTTCAATTATCATGCAAGGTCTTGCCTGGCATTTGTCAATGCTGTATTGGCGTCATCTATGTTTCAATATGTTTCAATATGTTTAAATAGCAAACTGACGATAGGCAAAGCCAATGTTAAAAAGGTAAGAAAAACCATGATTCAATTCAACAGGAGTTTCAACGGTGGAATTAACGGGCGCTGAGATATTCATCGAATGTCTAAAAGCGGAAAAAGTGGATACCATTTTTGGCTATCCGGGTGGTGCCGTTCTGTTTTTGTATGACGAACTGGACAAGGCGGAAGAAAAAGGCGAGATTCGCCATATTTTATCGCGCCATGAACAAGGCGCTTTGCATGCGGCTGAAGGCTATGCAAAATCAACGGACAAACCAGGCGTTGCAATTGTTACCTCGGGTCCGGGCGCAACGAATGCGGTTACCGGTATTGCAGACGCCTATCTGGACTCTGTGCCGCTGGTAGTGTTCACCGGGCAGGTGCCGCGTCCGCTGATAGGTAATGATGCGTTTCAGGAAGTTGATATTGTCGGCATTACACGTCCCTGCGTAAAACATAATTTTCTGGTCACCCGTGTTGAAGACCTGGCCGAGACAATCAAGAAAGCATTTTATATTGCCACGACGGGACGCCCCGGACCAGTGCTGGTCGATATTCCGAAGGACATTACCATAGAGAAATGCAAGTTTAGCTATCCTGAAACGATAGCCATGCGTTCCTATAATCCCACCGTCAAGGGTCACAAACGTCAGACCAGGCGCGCTGTTGATTTAATGCTCAAGGCTGAACGTCCGGTATTGTATACGGGCGGCGGCGTGATTATGTCGGGCGCGACCGATGAAATGGTTGAATTAACGCGCCTGCTTAAATTTCCCAACACCAATACCTTGATGGGTCTGGGCGGTTTTCCGGCGACGGATCCCTTGTCGCTCGGCATGCTGGGTATGCATGGCACCTATGAAGCTAATATGGTGATGCACAAGTCGGATCTGGTCGTTGCTATCGGCGCGCGCTTTGATGACCGGGTAACCGGCAACATCGAAAAATTCTGCCCCAACGCCAAGATCATTCATGTGGATATTGATCCCGCATCCATATCCAAAACAGTCAAGGTTGATGTGCCCATCGTTGGCGATGTTAAAACCGTGGTGACTGAAATGCTGGCCGAGCTTGTTATCCGTAAAAGTGAAATTGATCATTCGCGTCTGGATGAATGGTGGAAGCAGATTGAAGAATGGCGTTCGCGCGATTGCCTGCGATATGATCAGGATGGTAGTGATCAGATTCTAGCGCAATATGTAGTCGACAAGTTCTGGGAAATTAGCGGCGGCGATGCATTTGTTTCGTCTGATGTCGGTCAGCACCAAATGTGGGCGGCGCAATATTACAAATTCGACAAGCCCAATCGCTGGATCAATTCCGGCGGCCTTGGCACTATGGGGTTTGGTCTGCCTGCCGCAATGGGCGTACAGATTGCGCATCCGGACGAAACTGTGGCGGTGGTCACAGGCGATGGCAGTATCCAGATGTGCATCCAGGAGCTGGCGACCTGCACTCAATACGGTTTGCCGCTTAAAATCATATCATTAAATAATGGTTATCTGGGTATGGTGCGCCAGTGGCAGGAGTTTTTCTATCAGAAGCGTTACGCCAGTTCCTACATGGATTCATTGCCTGATTTTGTTAAACTAGCCGAGTCTTACGGTCATGTTGGTATGCGTATTGATAAGCCTGGAGATGTTGAAGGCGCATTGAAAGAAGCGCTTTCCATGAAAGATCGCCTGGTCTTTATGGATTTCATCACCAAACCGGAAGGCAATGTATATCCGATGATTCCGGCAGGCGCGGGTCAGAATGAAATGATTCTCGTGTAACGAGCTTTAGAGGAGTTAGGCAAATGAGACACGTAGTATCTATTTTAATGGAAAACGAAACCGGCGCATTGTCGCGCGTTTCGGGTCTGTTTTCCGCTCGTGGTTATAATATCGAGTCGCTGACTGTTGCGCCTACTGACGATAAATCGCTGTCGCGCATGACTGTCGTGACGGGCGATATCAGTAATGAAATCGCCGAGCAAATCATGAAGCAGCTGAACAAGCTGGTGGATGTGGTCAAGCTGATGGATCTGGCGGATTATCCGCATATCGAGCGTGAAATGATGTTCGTCAAGGTCGCCGCGAATAATATGGAATCTTGCGCGTCAGTCAAACGCATGGCGGATATTTTTCGGGCGCGCGTGATTGACGTCAGCAACCGCATGTACACCATCGAAGTGACCGGCTCGCCGGAGAAGCTCAACGGCTTTCTGGAGACCATGAAAGATCACAAAATTATCGAAGTTGTGCGCTCGGGCGCCATGGGCATCCCACGCGGTACGGCTTCGCTTTCAATTTAATTATTTTTTATCTGGGAATTATTAATGAATATTTATTATGACAAAGACTGTGACCTGTCTATCATCAAGGGCCTTAAAGTGGCCATTATCGGTTTTGGTTCACAAGGCCACGCACATGCAGCTAACCTCAAGGATTCGGGTGTTGATGTAACCGTTGGTTTGCGACCGGGTTCATCATCCATCGCAAAGGCGGAAGGCTTTGGCCTGAAAACAGCGGATGTGCCAACAGCGGTGGCGAGCGCTGATGTAGTGATGATTCTAACCCCGGATGAATTCCAGTCGGTGCTTTATAAAGAAGAAATTGAGCCAAACATCAAGCAGGGCGCGGTGCTGGCGTTCGCTCATGGTTTTGCCATTATCTACAACCAGATTGAGCCGCGTAAAGACCTTGATGTTATCATGGTCGCTCCCAAAGCGCCGGGTCATACCGTGCGTTCAGAATTTGTGCGCGGCGGCGGCATCCCGGACCTGATCGCGGTCGAGCAGGATGCATCTGGCAAAGCCAAAGATATTGCGCTGTCCTACGCGTCAGGCATTGGCGGAGGTCGTACCGGCATTATCGAAACAACCTTCCGCGATGAGTGTGAAACCGACCTGTTCGGCGAGCAAGCAGTCCTTTGTGGCGGCGCGGTAGAACTGGTCAAAGCCGGTTTTGAAACACTGACCGAAGCTGGCTATGCGCCTGAAATGGCGTACTTTGAGTGTTTGCATGAACTAAAACTGATTGTTGATTTAATGTTCGAAGGCGGTATCGCCAACATGAACTATTCAATTTCAAACAATGCAGAATACGGCGAATATGTCACTGGACCCAAAGTGATCAACGAAGAATCCCGAAAGGCGATGCGCGAAGCACTGGCGAATATCCAGTCAGGCGAATACGCCAAGCGCTTCATTCTGGAAGGTCAAAGCAATTACCCATCCATGACAGCCATGCGTCGTCAGAATGCAGAACATGGCATTGAAGTGACTGGCGCAAAACTGCGCGCCATGATGCCCTGGATTACAGCTAATCAAATAGTCGATCAGGAAAAGAATTGATTTTTTAATCAATAATTTTGGCTAATTTCCGCGATGGATGTGAACTGATATCGTAGAAATTATGCCGCAAAAAAATGGCCGCAGATGTGCGGCCATTTTTTTGTGTGCATTATTTGTTTTCAGAAGCGCTCGGGAATCGCTTTACTGATTATATTCTCCATCGACTCCGGTGAGCACAGAATTTAGCAAGTCGTCATCGGACTCCATTGAATAGAGTGAGAAATTGACGCGTTGCCCGCCCATGTCTTGCGCGTCTTTGTTGGCCATTCGGCTATCGTCAATGCTGTGATCGTAGGTTCCATCGATGGCGGTGAAAATTTCATTGGGCGTCAGTGGTCTGGCTGTCGCGGTCGTTACGGCGAATAAGCCGGCGAATAGTGTTAAAAAGATGGTTTTCATGATGTTCCCTCGTATTTAAAATGAAAAGATCGCTACGCTTGGTTGTTAATACGAATGGCAAGCGCTATCTGGATTCATTTTTTACTTTGAGGGTGGGGCGGATGAGGGGGAATTGCGCCGCAGGGAATTTGATTCCCGCAATTCCCTTGATTAGCAGAATTATTTGCTGACCGGGTTACAACAGCCTGATAACAACTGGCCGCGGTTGACTGCGACATTGACCATATAGGAATAATTCTTCTTGCTGAGTCCATTATTGCAAGCAAAGGTTTTTTCCAGTGTTGCATCTACCAGGTTGCGACCTTTACCGCCGCCGACTTCCATGCGGACTTGTCCGCCTGGCGCCCATTTTCGGTAGGTAATGGGCACGCTGAATTCATCTTTTCCGGCAAGCTTGACGTATAATTTCTTGTCGGCTACATCCATTGTGACTTTCCAGTTCTGGGGGGTAGTTCCGGCGCATTCTAGTAGCCATTTGGATGAATCTTGTATTTCTTTCCGTGGACTATAAGTCATTTTTTTGGCGACTACCTGGACGGGATGAACCGGCGTTGGCTTGAGTGTTTGGTCGTAGCGATCACCCTGGTATTCATTGGGTAATTCCACCGGTTTATGGGGATCATCATTCACAACGGCAGCGACAGTTTCTTTGTCTTCTTTATTTTCTATTTTATTTTCTTTGTCTTTTTGGGCGAGAGGTTGGGCGCTCTGGATTGATTTATTGTTTCTTGATGCAATGACTGGCTTTGTTTTATCCGGGGCGTTCCTGACCAGGACGCCAGTTTTTTTAATGTAGCGCGCATTGACCCAACCTGTCTGTTCTTGCCATTTGACCTGGACCCAGCGAGATTGGCCTTTATTAATTTGCTTACCTGTTTCAACCAGGTCTTTTGCATTATAGGGAAGTGAGGCCTTGATTCGGGACTTTCCGCTTGGCCAGGCGCGCAGATGTAATTTTCCACTCCGCGAAACCTTGGTAACCTTGTAGATTTTATATTTAACTTTGTTGGTTTGATCGGCGTGAACCATTGAAATGCTGAAATCAAGAGTAAATAATGCAATGACGATGATTGCGGCGAGATTAAGCTGCTTCATGATGTTCCCCTTTAGTGTTACTTATTTTTTTAATCTTTGATAAATATCCGACGGCCCAATGTCAGATACTAGACGCCAACATAATAATATTATAACTTAAGTTGAAGGAAAAACCAAATAATTAACTTTACTAAACAGATATAAGTTAATGGTCTATATGTATTTTTACCGTTTTATGAATTTTTTGATCAAGTTTGCAGATGACATCCTGATGGACATGCACGATAATGGCCGGTTAAATTGATTTTTATCTGAAACTATCTGAAATAAGAGAGACGATGTCCCATAAAAAACTAGAAAAAGCACCGCCCGTCGAGGAACAATCAGCGGGGAAATTATTTATCCAGACGCATGGTTGTCAGATGAATGAATATGATTCAGCTAAAATGCTGGATGTGCTGAATGATGCGCAAGGTATGGAATTAACTGATAAGCCGGAAGAGGCCGATGTGCTTCTACTCAATACCTGCTCGATTCGCGAAAAGGCGCAAGAAAAAGTGTTTCACCAACTGGGACGCTGGCGCAAGATAAAAGAAAAAAATCCTGATGTGGTAATTGGCGTGGGCGGCTGTGTGGCGTCACAAGAAGGCGAAGAGCTACAAAAACGCGCGCCTGTTGTGGATGTGGTATTTGGACCGCAGACGCTGCATCGTTTGCCAGAGATGGTGAGTGAAGCCAGAAATAGCCGCAAACTGGTGATTGATACCTCTTTCCCTGAAATTGAAAAGTTTGACCGTCTACCTGAGCCAAAAGCCGAAGGCGTAACCGCATTTGTTTCCATTATGGAGGGCTGTAGCAAATATTGCACCTTTTGCGTGGTGCCCTATACGCGTGGCGAAGAAATCTCGCGTCCCTTCGATGATGTCATCGCTGAAGTGGCCGAACTTGCGGAGCAGGGCGTACGCGAAGTCAATCTGCTGGGTCAGAATGTAAACGCCTATCGTGGTGAGATGCACGATGGTGAACTTGCCGATCTCGCCATGTTGATACATGCGGTCTCAGCGGTGGATGGGATTGAACGCATCCGATACACCACCTCGCATCCGGTTGAGTTTAGCGATAGCCTGATCCAGGCTTACGCGGAAGTGCCGGAACTGGTGGATCATTTGCATTTGCCGATCCAGAGCGGGTCAGACAGGATACTGGCGGCGATGAAGCGCGGACACATGGCGATAGAATACAAACAGAAAATCCGCAAACTGCGCGAAATCCGTCCCAGGCTGAGCTTGTCTTCTGATTTTATCATCGGTTTTCCTGGTGAAACCGATAAGGATTTTGAAGATACCATGAGGCTCATCGAAGACGTTGGTTTTGATCACAGCTTCAGCTTTATTTACAGCGCTAGACCGGGGACTCCGGCTGCATCGTTCCCTGATGACGTGCCGATGGATGTTAAAAAAGCGCGGCTTTATCGCCTGCAAAAACGGTTGACCGAGATGGAACGCGTCATCAGTGAAAACATGGTGGGAACTACGGTCAAGGTGCTGGTTGATCGTGTTTCTGTAAAAAATGAGGCGGAGATTGCCGGTAAAACCGAAAATAACCGCACAGTCAATTTTGCGGGAAATAAAAACCTGATTGGTCAGTTTGTGGATGTAAAAATTACAGAAGCCTTGCCAAATTCATTGCGTGGCGAGATTGTCTGATCAACTACGAAAACCAGTTATAATTTTCGCGTGGTGTAAGTTTTACGACAAATGATGCTGCAGATGGCCATGCATGACTTCCGCCTTTAATTTCAATTGTTGCAGGTCATCCACAATGATGCGGTTATTCTCCATATGAATCAAACCGCCTTTTTTCATCTGGGTCAGGTGATGATTTACCACCTGGCGCACCGAGCCGATAATCTTCGCCAGTTGCTCATTGGATAAGTCATGCAGCAATTCGACTTTAATTCCACGGCTGTTTTCTTTGCGCTCGTCATCCGAGTAGTTGCTTGGAATATGTCGCAGAATAACTCGCGCCAGTCGTGTTGACGTATCGCGCAATGCAAGATCGGCTGCGATTTCTTCCCGCAGACGTATCAATCTGGATAAATAGGGAAGCAGACTTTGATTAAATTCAGGGTGTTGATGAATCCACTCTCTGACAGTTTCCAGTGGCGCTGATAACAGGGTAAGATCATCGAGCGCTATCGGTATAACGTCATGCGCCTCATTGTCCAGCAGGCTAAGCACATCGTAAACATCGCCTTCTTTTAAAATCATGGTGGTAAAGCATTTGCCAGTTTCCGGATGGATCAGTTCAAGCTCCATGCGGCCTTCCAGGATCACATAAAAACGTTGCAGTGAAAGCTTACTATTTTTCTGGGCGCCTTTGGGCCAGGTTTCGAAACGAAAGTTAAGCAACATGCTATCTAGCGTCTCGGTGGGAAGGTTTTTGAATAGACAGGCGTTCGCCAGTCGTTGGCGATAATGATGATAAAGCGGAATATGATTATTCACTTTGATAACTACTCCTTTGCAACAGTGGGTTTATGGTTTTTTTAAAAGTATAGATGATAAGTATGATGATATTATGAATTAAAACTTGGTAAAACGATTAACTCAGGAAATAATGATGGGTATACATTCAGTACACAAGGAAAACTGTCAGATTTGTCTTCAGGAAAAACCGCTGGATCAGTTGCTGCCTGGTTCTTTAGTTAGAGGAGGCGTGCTGAAAATAATCAAAAAAGAACATAAGGACTGGAATCCGGATGCTTATATCTGTTATAGCTGTCTTAACCATTTTCGAGCAGACTATGTGCAGGATATGATGGAAAAAGATTTGGGAAAACTGGATAGTATTGAAAAGGAGGTCGTTAAAAGTATTGAAAATAACCTGCTTCTTTCCGAAAACCTGAATGAAGAATATGAAAAACAGCTGACATTCGGCGATCGAATTGCTGATAAAGTGGCTGATTTTGGCGGTAGCTGGAAATTCATTATCTGGTCACTCGTAATACTCTCCATCTGGATTATCTCTAACACCGTGGTCTTGCTATGGAAGCCATTTGATCCTTATCCCTTTATTCTGTTGAACCTTGTTTTGTCAATGCTGGCTGCGCTACAGGCGCCCATTATCATGATGAGCCAGAATCGCCAGGAAGAACGCGACAGAATGCGCGCCGAAAATGATTATCAGGTCAATCTTAAAGCGGAAATGGAAATCAGGGCGCTAACTGAAAAGATGGATTTATTGCTGCACAATGAGATCAGACGTTTTATGGAAGTGCAAAAAATTCAAATGGATATGTTGAATGAATTGCGGGAGAATGAGCGCTGACCGATCTAAAAAGGAGGCTGATCATGGCTAAAGAAAGAGCAATTCTGGCGGGCGGATGCTTCTGGGGAATGCAGGATTTAATCCGCAAATTGCCAGGCGTTTTGAGTACCCGGGTTGGCTATACAGGCGGGGATGTTGAGAATGCGACCTACCGTAATCATGGCGATCATGCCGAAGCCATTGAAATTGAGTTTGATAATGAGATCATCGCTTACCGTGATATTCTCGCCTATTTCTTTCAGATTCATGACCCAACGACGCCTGACAGACAGGGTAATGATCGGGGGCGATCCTACCGTTCCGCGATTTATTACCTGAGCGACACTCAAAAAAAGATTGCTAACAAGACAATTGATGATGTGAATGCCTCGGGGCTATGGCCCGGCCCGGTGGTGACCGAGTTAGCGCCCGCAGGCCCGTTCTGGGAGGCGGAGCCGGAACATCAGGATTATTTACAACGTTATCCCGGTGGTTATACCTGCCATTACCCGCGCGCGGGTTGGGTATTGCCAGATTCCTAAGCTCAGGTTTCCTAATTACTGCGCCTGGCTGATCATATAGTCAACCGCCGCCTTGACAGCCTCATCGCTTAGTTCTATGTTGCCGCCTTTTGGCGGCATTACGCCTTTGCCCTTTAAGGCGGAGTGATACAGGGTGTCTTTACCGCTTGCAATGCGCGGCGCCCAGTTTGCCTTGTCTTCCAGTTTAGGCGCGCCCGCAACGGCGGCGGCGTGACAAGCGAAACAGGTTGTTTTGTAAATTTTTTCTCCTTCCTCCAGACTGGATTTAGCGGCGCTTTGTGGCGCAGCTTCTGAGTTTGTCGCAGGAGCTTGAGCGGCAAGCGCAGGGGCGACGGGCGGTTTGGGAGGAACTGGCGCGGCGACCGGTTCGGGTGGTGCTATGTTAGCTAAGTTAGCTTGCTTTGCCTGCTCAGCGGGTAAAGAGCTATCGCTTGAGGCGACGTTCAATGCATTTTGTTCTGCGCCTTGCATCTGTTTGGCGGCTACTGCAGTCTTTGTTGAAGGCGCTGTTTCGTTTGTTCTGGCGACGTTTTGGTTTTGCATATTGGTTTTAACGTTTGTGTCAGTGTTAGACGCTGTCGCCGTTTTTGTTTCGGTTGTTTCTGCTGGCATGGCGGTCTTGTTTTCTGCTGTAGCGTTTGCCGTCGATAAATCAAAGCCTGCTTTTTTGGTCATATACAGAATGGCGGCTCTAAGGTCGGCGTCTGTGGTGGCCGGGTTGCCGCCGCGCGGGGGCATGGCGCCTTTTCCTTTAATCGCGATATTGAGCATCGTGTCCAGGCCTTGTGCGACGCGAGGCTCCCAGGCGGCTTTATCGTCCGGTTTAGGCGCATTGGCGACGCCTGTTGCGTGACAGGCGAAGCAGGCGGATTTAAAGACTTCTTCACCTGAGCGGGCTTTACTTGCGCCCTGGTCTGCAGTGTCGGAATGCACTTTAAGTTTGCCTACAGGTTTTAGATTATGCGAGGCGGTTTTTACGGCTGCCGAGACATCGCCTTTGGTTTGTATGGAGTCCTCAACATGAGTAGAGTCCTCAACATGAGTAGAGTCATCAACATGAGTAGAGTCATCAACATGTTTAGCGCCATGCGGGGAGCCGGATGGTGGCGCGATGAAAGTATAATAAACAAATAAAACGGCTACGATGACGACCAGTAGCAGTTGCACCCAGAATAGGCGGGGTAGTTTGTCGTGGGTTTCCGTCATGTTTCCTCCTGGTGATCATTTTTTGTTACGTGTTTTTATGTTTTTAGAACGTATTGTGGGTTTTTCTGGTATTTAGTTTGATATACAAAAATAATAATATGGCCGCCATGGCGAACCATTGCAGCGCATAGGCCTGATGCCTGGAAACCTTGCCGTAATAGGGGCGCCAGTCTCTGATAAATCCGCTCTCGTCCTGTTTGTCCAGTTCGATGATTACAGGTAAAAAACGGATGTGTAATTTTTCGCCCAGCTCATTCAAGTCGATGGATTGCAGTAAAAATGGATAATGCGAATTTGTGTGTTGTTCTTTTTTTAAAACGATTGATCTTGCGGGTTGCTTGATCGTTCCGAGCAGGGTTCTGAGTTCCGCATCAACGCTAATATCAGGTATCTTGTCGCGCACACCGAAGTAGGGAATCCATCCCCGATTGATTAAAACGGCGCTCTGTGTGCCGGAAGGGACATTGGATAACAGTAAGGGGGTGAGCACATGATAGCCAGGTTTTCCTTGATGGGTTCGGTTATCCAGTAAAAACTGATGTTGCGCATCATAACGTCCCGTCAGAGAGGCTTTGCGGTAATTGAGCTGCTTAATTTGGGTGATCAACTGCTCCGGAACTAGTTGGTTCAGATTAATGGCGTCGCTATTTTGCGCAGCCAGCACCCGTTGATCAATTTGCTTTTTTTGCTCGGCGCGCTTGAGTTGCCAGACGCCAAGCGCAATCAATGTCGGGAACAGCATCAACATCACCAGTGTGGGAAATAGCGAGGGCGAAAACCGGGTGTTGTGAGTGGATTTCATAGTCGGCGTGAGCTTGTCCATCAGTAAAAATCATTTTACCCCGGTTGGTGTAAGCCAGCCCATCCAGAATGCAAAAATGACAAACAGGAATAGCGCAATTGAAAAACCCACGCGCATGGTCAGCGCCTTGACCATGCGTTTGGATCCTTCACCATCTTTCATCATGTAGTAAAGGGCTGAACCCAGGCTATAGATGATAAAAATGAAAAAAAGCAGAATGATATATTTCATGGTTGTCCTGATTTACTCTGTGGGCTGATTAGCAAGATGTTTATAGCCAGTAAACTGTAATAAACAGGCCTAGCCATACAACATCGACAAAGTGCCAGTACCAAGCCACCGCTTCAAAACCAAAATGACGATCTTTGTTAAAATGACCACGGATGGCGCGCATCAGGATCACAATCAGCATGATGGTGCCCAACGTGACATGCAAACCATGGAAGCCGGTCAACATGAAGAAGGTGCTGCCATAGATGCCTGAGGTGAGTTTCAGGTCGAGGTGGTTATAGGCTTCGCCGTATTCCAGGACCTGAAGGCCAAGGAAAATGATGCCGAGCACAATGGTGGCGATAAGTCCTCCGATCAGTTGATTGCGTTTATTGTTAACCAGCGCCCAGTGAGCCCAGGTGATGGTTGCGCCGCTGGTGAGTAGCACCATGGTGTTAATGGCGGGCACTTTCCAGGCGTCAATAATGCCTTTTGGAACGGTATAATTATCCGGCAACGGCATATTGAGCAATGGCCAGACGGCTTTAAATTGTGGCCATAAAACCTCGCCGGTAAACTGGTTGTTGCCTGCGCCGCCTAGCCAGGGCACTGCAAACTGACGAACATAAAAAAGCGCTCCGAAAAAAGCACCAAAAAACATCACTTCAGAGAAAATAAACCAGCCCATTCCCATGCGAAAGGAGCGGTCAACCTGTAAATTATATTTTCCGGCCTCGCTTTCGTGTACAACCTGGCCGATCCACCCGAAGACCATGAATAGTATAATGCCGAAACCCAGTATCATTGCCGTGATTCCGGCCGTATGGCCATGTAGAGAACTTGCAAAACCACCCAGTAAACTGGCCATGCCAACTGAGCCTAGTATGGGCCAGTAACTTCCTTCGGGTACATAATAGTCTTGTCTAGATTGCATCTATCTCTCTCCTGTGGTGTTTATTTCATGGTCATCCTGCGACTTGCAGCTTGCCCGACGTCGCTTGTGGTCTGTTTGTCTTTTATTTTAAAAAAATTATAGGAAAGCGTGATGTCATGGACGTTTTTGTCCAGTTTGCTGTCTACAAAAAAACGCACCGTCATCTCTTTTTTCTGATGCGCCTTAAATTCCTGGTTATTAAAACAAAAACACTGCAATTTCTTGAAATGACTCGCGGCAATGCCTGGCGCGAAGCTGGGTATGGCTTGTCCGGTGATAAGCTTGTCGGTATTATTTTCCACGGCAAATTTAATGCTGTAGATTTTTCCAGGAGCAATATCGATTTTCCTTTGCAAGGGATAAAAATGGATCGGGAAACCAGGACTGGTTGTTGCGAGGAAATCAACAGAAATAACGCGATCGTTGTCAATATCCGTCGTTAGCTTACCCTGGTATTGCGTATTACTGGTTCGTCCATTGAGTCCGGTAATATCACAAAATGTGTCGTACAGCGGCACTAGCGCAAATGCAAAAGCGAACATGCCCACAGGAATCAACACCAGTTTTAACCAGAACTTTTTGCTGATTGCTTGATTTTGCTGTGGTTCTTTATTGTCGTTCATGACATTTTCGTCCATAGCCGTCTTTGTTGATCAACTGGGTTTCAGGTTGAGAAACAGGGTTAACATGAAAATGCCGAAGGCGATCAGGCCAATAATGGTTGCGGTGCGCCTTGCGCCCTGTCGCTGCCGTTCCAGCAACTCCTGTTCGCTCATCTGGCTGGCTTCTTCTTTGCTTATCATTTTGCTGTTGCGCCTGCAAGTTCTGAAACATGATGAATATGGCTTGATTCAGACAGTATCAGTGCTTTTTCAGGCGGCTCATCGAATGTGTGGTAGGGCGCTGGCGTCGGTACAGTCCATTCCAGCCCTTTGGCGCTTTCCCAGACTCTGGCTTCCTTGACCGGTTCGCCATTGCGGATGCAGTCAACGATTATGTAAGTCAGCAACAGGAAGGATGCGCCAAAGGCAAAACCGCCTATGCTTGAAATCATGTTGAAGTCGGCAAATTGCAAAGAATAGTCGGGAATTCTTCGCGGCATTCCGGCAAGCCCCAGGAAGTGTTGTGGGAAAAACAGCACGTTAACTGAAATCACAGCCCACCAGAAATGGATTTTGGAGAGCTTTTCGTTATACATGCGGCCACACCATTTGGGCAGCCAGTAAAATACTGCAGCGATAATGGAGAACAGCGCGCCTGTCACCAGCACATAGTGGAAGTGAGCAACCACAAAGTAGGTATCATGGTATTGAATATCAGCCGGAGCAATGCCCAGCATTAATCCTGAGAAACCGCCTATGGTAAACAGGATCACAAACGCGACGGCCCAGAGCATAGGCGTTTCAAAGCTGATGGAACCGCGCCACATGGTGGTTACCCAATTAAAGACCTTAACGCCAGTTGGTACAGAGATCATGATGGTTGCATACATGAAGTACATTTGGCCTGCAACCGGCATGCCAGTCAAAAACATGTGATGCGCCCAGACTGCGAAAGAAAGCAGGGCGATGGAGGCGGTGGCATATACCATGGAGCTATAGCCAAACAGCGGTTTGCGCGCGAAGGTGGGAATAATTTGTGAGATGACACCGAAGGCCGGTAAAATCATGATATACACTTCGGGGTGTCCGAAGAACCAGAAGATATGCTGGAACAACACGGGATCGCCGCCGCCAGCAGCGTCGAAGAAGCTGGTGCCGAAGTTACGGTCGGTCAACATCATGGTAACAGCGCCCGCTAGCACAGGCATGGCGGCGATTAACAGGAAAGCGGTAATCAGCCAGGTCCAGACAAATAGCGGCATGTCCATCAATTTCATACCAGGCGCGCGCATGTTCATAATGGTGGCGATCACGTTAATTGCGCCCATGATGGAGGAGAAGCCCAGCATGTGGATTGCAAAAATAAAGAAATCGGTGCTTTCCGGTGCAAACGTTGTTGAAAGCGGCGCATAGAATGTCCATCCAAACGCCGGTCCTCCGCCTTTCATGAACATTGTGCTGAGCAGCATTGCCCCTGCAAATGGCAGAATCCAGAAGCTCCAGTTATTCATGCGCGGTAGCGCCATGTCCTTTGCGCCGATCATCAACGGGATTTGCCAGTTAGCCAGTCCCACAAAGGCCGGCATAATGGCGCCAAACACCATAATCAGGCCATGCAAGGTTGTCATTTGATTAAAAAACTGGGGCTCCACCAACTGTAACCCTGGCTGGAACAGTTCTGCGCGAATCACCATCGCCATGGCGCCGCCTACCAGCAACATAATAAAGGCGAACCACAGGTAAAGCGTGCCGATATCCTTGTGGTTGGTTGTTTTTACCCAGCGCAACAGGCCTTTCTGGGGGCCATGATGGGCATCGTCATGGCCGCCATGCGTCCCCGTCAGACCGGCAATTTCATTTTCTAGATCGGTTGTAGTCGTAGACATTTTTCTCTCTCCTTGGGTCCTGTTAACGCGCAGACTTGATGGCGGATGGTTGAATCAGATCGCCTTTATTATTACCAAATGCGTTTCGTTCATAGGTGATAACGGCGGCTATATCGGCATCGCTTAATTGCTGCTTGAACGCCTGCATGGCGGTGCCCGCCTTGCCATTCATGACGATATCCATGTGTCCTTTTATATCGCCCATGGCGATTTTACTACCCGTCATGGCTGGGAAAACGCCGGGAATGCCTTGTCCTGTGACGCCGTGGCAGCTAGCGCAGGATTTACTGTATACCACTTGGCCTTGAGCCATTAAATCAGCCTTGCTCCATTCTTTTTCGCCTGCGGCGGCAGCGGCTTTTTGTATTTCTTTTTGTTGATTGACCCAGGCTTTATAATCGGCTTCTGATTTGGCCTCTACTACAATCGGCATAAAGCCATGATCCTTGCCGCACAGCTCAGCGCATTGGCCTCGGTAGACGCCGGGTTTTTCGATGGTCGCCCAGGCATCATTAATAAATCCTGGATTGGCGTCTTGCTTGACGCCCAGGTCGCGCACCCACCAGGAGTGAATTACATCGTTGGACGTCATTAAAAAACGGATTTTTTTGTTAATGGGCAAAACCAGCGGCTTATCGACATCCAGCAGATAATGAACCAGTTTGGCGCGTGCGCTGCTGTTCTTTGTGGCGTCTACACTGGATTTGGCCAGATTGCTGAAAAAACTGACGCCT
>JANTHA010000015.1 GCA_024762625.1 Thiotrichaceae bacterium | reverse complement strand
GCAGTTTGATCAATCACATAATCATCAAGAAACTGATTGATTTCTTTTGGGATGGGCAGCTTGGTGCTCTCATCCTCCGTTTTTTCCTGTAATTCTTCTGTAATAATGTCATTACATAAATCAACACATTCATCACAAATAAATACAGAAGGACCCGCTATCAGTTTTCTAACTTCATGCTGGCTTTTTCCACAAAAAGAACAGTACAACAGCTTTCCATCACCTTGACCGTCTTTACTATCTTTACTCATTTAGGAAAACCTCTTATTACATCCCGAATATCATTACATATACCTAAAGTTAATCCGAATTGAACCAAAAGTACAGTAAGAACAGATAAAGTCTGACATTTTTTCGCCATAAGTCATATGCTTTGCCATAAGCCATATGTAAAAAAGCCTGGCATAAAACCAGGCTTTAAAATCCAATGCGATAAAAGGCCTATTTCTCCCTTTTTCCGACTACCTCATCAATCAAGCCATAGTCTTTTGCAGCGTCGGCGTCCATAAAATTATCGCGATCTGTATCTTTGGCGATTGTCTTTATATTCTGACCGGAATGCCGGGCCAATACACGATTCAATTCTTCCCTGATTTTCAGGATTTCTTTTGCGTGAATATCAATATCCGATGCCTGACCCTGAAAACCGCCTAACGGCTGGTGAATCATGACGCGGGAATGCGGCAGGGCATAGCGCTTGCCTTTGGCGCCACCAGTTAATAGAACAGCCCCCATACTTGCCGCCTGACCAACGCATAGCGTACTCACATCCGGCTTGATGAACTGCATGGTATCGTAAATCGCCATGCCGGCGGTAACAACGCCGCCAGGCGAATTGATATACATATGAATATCTTTTTCCGAATTGTCCGCTTCCAGGAATAACAATTGCGCCATGATTGAAGTCGCCATCTGATCTTCAACCTGACCGATAACAAACACAACTCGCTCCATCAGCATGCGCGAATAAATATCGTAACCACGCTCCTGGCCGCGAACTGTTTCGATAACGGTTGGATGAATGATCATGCCATTTGCATCCAGATTATTGACTCCTGGAGCCATTGCATCTATAGGATTAGTTTTTTTCATTTATATTACCTTGAAATTTTACTTCTTGGCGGCAGTCTTTTTTTCCGCTGTCTTTTTGGCTGTCTTTTCCGCTGCCTTTTTGGCTGGCGCTTTTTTAGTTGACGCTATTTTTTTGGTTGACTTTTTCGAAGCAGCCTTTTTATCTTTGTCACCCGCATCATCGCCGGTATCTTCTTTTTGTTTTGCTTCGGGGTTCATTAACTCGGCAAAACCCATTTTTTCTTCCTTGATTTTTGCCTGATCCATCACCCAGTCAACTATCATTTCTTCCATGACAGCTGCTTCGATGGTTTGCATTGCCTGTTGATTGCTTCGATAATACTCAATCAAGGACTGAGGATCTTCATAAGTAGACGCGAGCTCTTCAAGCATTTGATCCACTTTTACGGGATCTTTTTCCATCTTGTTCTTGGTGATAATTTCACCCACAATCAGACCAAGCTTAACGCGACGCGACGCCTGATCTTTAAACATTTCGTCAGGCAGAGTCGACATATCCGCACCCTGAGCATTTTCAGACATTTCTTGACGAACCTGTTTTATTTCATTTGTCACCAGTGCAGCAGGCAGCTCTACCTCATGCGCGTCATTCAAGCCTTCCATCACCGATTGCTTGATAATAGCCTTGACGCGCTGCTCTACTTCACGCTCCATATTTTTTTTGATTTCTTCTTTGAAGCTTTTTTTAGTACCATCTTCAACGCCAAATTTTTGAATAAATTCTTTATCTACTTTTGGCAATTCAGGCTCGCTGACCGTTTTTACCTTCATCGAAAAAACGACGGTTTTTCCTTTCAGGTTTTCTGAAGGATAATCATCAGGGAAAGTAACATCCGCATCTTTTTCTTCGCCTGGCTTCATGCCAAGCAAGGCTTCTTCAAAGCCTTTTAACATACGGCCTGCGCCCAATTCGACGGAAAAATCTTCAGCTGAACCGCCTTCAAACGTTTCGCCGTCCAGTCTACCTTCAAAGTCTACCGTTAGCAGGTCGCCTTCTTTAGCGCCCCGCTTGACTTCCTTCCATTCCTGCTGCTGCTTTCGCAGAGTCTCGATCATCTCATCCACATCCGCAGCAGTTACCTTTACAACAGGGCGCGTCACTTCCAGCTTTGATACATCAGCAATTTCAAAATCCGGATAGGTATCGAACGTAGCCACATACTCCAGATCCTTGCCTGCGCCAATTGATGTTGCTTCAATATTCGGCATGCCGGCAACACGCAGATTTTCCTTCTCTGCCGCTTCGTAAAAGCTTGACTGAATAACCTCGCCAGCCACTTCCTGAAAAACAGAGTCGCCATATTGCTGACTGACAACGCTTAGCGGAACTTTACCAGGCCTGAAGCCATCAAGCTTGACCCTGCCTCTCATGGACTTCAAACGTTTATCAACTTCTGAATCAATACGCTCAGCCGGTACAACAACTGTTATTTTGCGTTCTATTTTTCCGGTGGTTTCAACTGAAACTTGCATGCATTAAACCTCTACCTGATTTCGACCTCATTTGATTTTTTACGCCTCAATAAAATCGGCGCAAGAGAAAATAACCAGGGTAATTACTTGATAAAAAAATCTATAAAAAAGTCTTTAATATAAAAAAATGGTGCGAAAGGAGAGACTCGAACTCTCACGCCTTGCGGCACTGGAACCTAAATCCAGCGCGTCTACCAATTCCGCCACTTTCGCAAAAAGCGCGATTATACATGGCATTTCAGCACTTGTATAACCTGTAGGTGAGTTTTAATCTGTATGGATTGCCCATTTGCATTTATGCATTTCCAGGCTGTTTACATACAAATCAAATAAACTGGGGTGGGTAATGGGACTCGAACCCACGACGACCGGCATCACAAGCCGGGGCTCTACCAACTGAGCTATACCCACCATTGTGTTGTACTGCTTACAATCTTAATCATATTTTACAAGCCCCACCGCACTGCGGCGTTTTCCAAATTAACCAGGCTAACCACACCGCCAGGCCACTCTTACGAGCTACATTTACACAGCCCAATCAAGCCATCTGGAGAATGTATGCTCTGGATAGTTGAAGATGGCGCGCCTGGCAGGACTCGAACCTGCAACCTACGGCTTAGAAGGCCGTTGCTCTATCCGGTTGAGCTACAGGCGCACAGGTGGATTGCCAAGCAGTCTTTAATTTGTAAACGTATCAAAGTTGTAAAATTAACCGTAAAACAGGTAAAAAAAATGGTCGGGGTAGAGAGATTCGAACTCCCGACATCCTGCACCCAAAGCAGGCGCGCTACCAGACTGCGCTATACCCCGACATACTGACTATTTGCAATAACCAATTCCATAAACTGGCTGACGCCTAAACAGCAGAGCGCGAATAATACGCATCTATTATAGGTACGTCAAGCCTGTTATGAAGCGATATTTATTATTGGCGTAAGTCTTATGGGCATGAGAAAATACCAGAACCAAGCACAAACAGCCTTGCCAATCTTATTACTGATGTCAATGGGTTATAGCCTATTCACAAGCACTGGATTTTGGCAATCAAATAACACTCACCCTTCGAGGAAACCAGGCAAAACCATGACAGCCAAGATTATTGATGGAAAGAAGGTTTCAGATAAAATACGCGCTGAAATAAAACTGAAAGTAAAGGAGCGGATTGAGGAAGGCAAACGCCCTCCCGGACTCGCTGTCATCTTAATTGGCAATGACCCCGCCTCCCAGGTTTATGTTGGTCACAAACGCAAAGCCTGTCAGGAAATCGGAATTTACTCCCGTTCCTACGACTTGCCCATACAGACCACACAACACGAACTCATTACATTGATTGGAGAGCTTAATGATGACTCCGAGATTGATGGCATCCTTGTGCAATTACCCTTGCCGGAGCATCTTGACGCATCCCTGGTAATCGAACAAATCCACCCAGACAAGGATGTTGACGGCTTTCATCCCATTAATGTTGGCAGGCTGGCATTGCGCATTCCCGCGCTGCGCCCCTGTACGCCTTTTGGCGTTATGCGCCTACTGGAATCAATTAACGAAAGCTTTTATGGACGACATGCCGTGGTTGTAGGCGCTTCGAATATTGTTGGGCGACCCATGATGCTGGAGCTACTACTGGCTGGATGCACCGTGACGGTTTGTCACCGCTTTACAAAAAACACGCCAGAGCTGGTTGCCCAGGGGGATATTGTCGTGGCGGCTGTCGGCAAGCCAGGACTGGTTAAAGGCGAGTGGATAAAACCAGGCGCAACAGTTATTGATGTAGGCGTCAATCGACTGGAAAACGGAAAATTAACCGGCGATGTGGAATTTGACAAGGCTGCGGAACGGGCAGCCTGGATTACGCCAGTTCCCGGCGGCGTTGGCCCCATGACAGTCGCCATGCTAATGCAAAACACGCTCAACGCCTGCAATAAGCATCAGTTTTAGCCGCCCCAGCTATTTTGCTCCGACATAAGGGCACCTCTATTAGTCAGGATTTTCGTTCGAGTTTACCCCAAGGGCACTTCCGTTGGGCGCCACCGGATGGATTTCGAGAACCGCAGTGTATAAGCCATACATGAGGATCGCATAGGTACATGGATGTACCGTAGTAGGGCAACGCAGGAGCAGTTGCCGAGAAATTCATCCAACACAGAAATCGGGCGAAAAGACAATTAATAGAGATACCCATAAAAAAAGCCATCTGCTAAAACAGATGGCTTTTTAATAAAACAGGCTGGAAAAAATTACTTGGCCGGACAGGCGCTCTTATTTCCAGGCACTGCGCCCGCCAGTTTCAGAAAACTACCAAAAGGTCCCATGACTTTCATGGCTTCCACTTTTGGGCCGCTAAACTTGAGTTTGCCGGACATCATGGCGCCCATTGCGCCGCAACCCCAGGAGCCTTTACCCATACAGGCCCAGTTTTTATCGGTGGCGTTCATAATATAGTCTACCGCCATATTCAGTTTTTTCCCGTCCGGCTTGCCGCCATAGATGCACATCGCCTTGCCGTTCTTATCAGCGATTGTGAGCTGCACCTTGGTGCTGGGGCCACAATTGCTACGGTACATTTGAACAATTTTATAACCTCTGCCTGCATCATTTTTTATCCAGCCGCTCTCGCTTTTACTGCCTAGCTGCGTTGTCAGGGTGGCGTTTTTATTCCATGCATCACAGGCCTGCTTCGCCCAGTTTGCATCCATATATTCAGTCGCCATGGCTGAATTCAATCCAAACATCAAAACCGATGCAGTCACACTCATTAATCCTAGCTTTTTTAACATATTAAACCTTCCAATTTCTGATTTCACCGACAAACGAAGCAACATAATGGCAATTCAATTGCGCCTTGTCAAATAAAGAACGCGCCAAGTTATTGATTTTTCTATTATTGTTTTATTATATTATAATTTTCTTATGTTGTGCTCGTTGACGAATTGTTTATCCTAAAATCCTCAGTTGAGCAGGCTTGAGTGTGCGGCCGTGGTGGTGCAGGTCAAGGCGTAACTGCGCGGAATGTTGTTGCACCATGCAAACAAAGATCCCTTTCAAGCAGTTACAACGCGGGCATGCGCCATCACAGATTTGCAATCCAGCCTGAAGCGACTTAAGCCTGTGAGTGAGATTAATAATTTGCTATATATATGATAGATCATAAGCTTATTAGTCATCGTAGCGTTCAACTGAGGAATTTAGGTTTATGATTGGAATCTATTTATAATCACCCATTTAAAACGAGTCTCCCCTAGCCATGAATTTTAAGCTATTCGAAACCAGCGGCAATGCGCGCCGCGGACAATTAACGTTTGCCAGAGGAACCATTGAAACCCCTGCTTTTATGCCGGTCGGCACCTATGGCTCGGTTAAATCAATGAAACCTGAAGAACTCAAGGAGCTAGGGGCGGAAATAATTCTTGGCAACACCTTCCATTTGATGCTGCGGCCAGGAACCGAGGTAATCCAGCAACATGGCGATCTTCATGATTTCATGAACTGGAACAAACCCATTCTCACGGATTCGGGTGGATTCCAGGTTTTTTCACTCGCCAAGATGCGCAAAATTACAGAACAAGGGGTGCATTTCCGTTCTCCCGTTGATGGCGCAAAACTATTGCTATCTCCTGAACTTTCCATGCAAATTCAACGCGAACTTGGTTCTGATATTGTCATGATCTTTGATGAATGTACGCCTTATCCAGCATCCCGCTATGAAGCGCGCGAATCCATGGAATTGTCGCTACGCTGGGCAAAACGCAGCAAACAGGCGCATGGCGACAACCCTTCTGCACTTTTTGGCATAGTCCAGGGCGGCATGTATGAGGATTTGAGAGAAATCTCAGCCCGACAATTAGTTGAAATCGGCTTTAATGGTTATGCCATCGGCGGCTTGTCCGTGGGCGAACCCAAACAAGAACGCGACAAGGTTCTGGAAACAACCACGCCCTTATTGCCAGAACACAAACCACGTTATTTGATGGGCGTAGGCAAGCCTGAAGACATTATTGAATCAGTTAAACGCGGCATTGATATGTTTGACTGCGTCATCCCGACCCGCAATGCGCGCAATGGCTATATTTTCACCCGCCACGGCAAACTGAATATCAGAAATAGCCGTTACCGACTGGATGTTTCCCCCATTGATGAACAATGCGGATGCTACACCTGCCAACATTATTCTCGCGCCTATCTACGCCATCTGGACAAATGCAATGAAATGCTCGGCGCTCATCTGAATACGATTCACAATCTATACTATTATCAGGAATTAATGCGCGATATTCGCAATGCAATCGAACAACAACAATTCGATGCGTTTGTCACAGAATTTTATCGCCTGAGAAGCGCCTGAATTTTATCTAATAATCAATATTGATATACGCTGACACGCTATCCCTTCGATCAATAGCAGTTGCGAAATATGATTATCAAGCCGCCTGCATGGAAATTTTATTCGAGGTGCGCTCAACCTTGTTATTATCGTCCAGATACACCAGCACAGGCTTGAATTTATCAGCTTCTGTTTCGCTCATTTCTGCATAGGTGCAGATTATGATTTTATCACCTGGGTTGGCCTTGTGCGCCGCTGCGCCATTAACCGAAATGGTTCCGGAGCCTGCTTCCGCGACAATTGCATAGGTAATGAAACGCTCGCCATTGCTCACATTGTAGATATGAAGCTGCTCATACTCGCGAATCCCCGCAAGTTCCAGCAAATCAAGGTCTATCGCGCAGGAACCCTCATAATCCAGCTCTGAATGAGTCACGGTCGCCCGATGCAGTTTTGATTTAAGTAAAGTCAGATTCATCAATCATCACCTATCATGTGTCGTGAAAAGCAACGCATCTATAGCTTCATATCTACAGCAGCTTCATGTTTTACAGCGTTACGGTTAAGTTATCAATCAAGCGAGCCTTGCCCAACCACGCGGAAACCAGAATAACCAGCTCCTGATCATTGGACTGCGCAAGCGATAAATCGTTCGCATTGCGCACTTCTATATAGTCTGTGCGAAAACCCTTGCGGTTCAGGTTTTCTGCGCTTTGCGCCTGCAAAGCAGGATAATCCCGCTCTCCTGATTGTATACTATCGCGGATTTTACACAATTCGGCATACAAACCAGGGGCGATTTCATTGCGCTGTGCTTCATCCAGATAATTATTGCGCGAACTCATCGCTAGCCCGCTTGGCTCCCGCGCAGTTGGCGCCGAGATGATCTCTATACCGAAATCAAGATCCTGCTGCATGCGGCGAATCAACATGAGTTGCTGATAGTCCTTTTCGCCAAATATGGAGATATCCGGCCGCACCAGGTTAAACAACTTGGCGACAATAGTAGCCACACCCGAAAAATGACCTGGGCGAGAATCGCCCTCCAGTATTTCGCTAATGCCATCAACCTCAACCCGCGTTGCATTGCCTTTTGGATACATTTCTTCCGCTTGCGGCAAAAACACAAGATCAACATTCTCTTTTTTCAACAACGATAAATCGGCTTCCATCGTTCTTGGGTAGGCAGCTAGGTCTTCCGCCCTGTCGAACTGTGTCGGGTTGATAAAAATCGACACCACAACGCGATCGGCGACATCTTGCGCCTTGCGCACCAGCGATAAGTGACCATCATGCAGATTCCCCAGCGTCGGAACAAACGCAGTGGTTTCGCCATTAGCTTGATAACCGCGCATCACAACGCGCAGTGCGTCTTTGTCATTAGCCTGAATCATCTAGAAAAAACATTGCTCATCGCTTGGGAAACTCTCGTTGCGAACCGCGCTTACATAAGCCGCGATCGCTTCCTGAATCGTGCGCCCTTCTGCAAGGAAATCAGCGGTAAATCTGGGCGCAAGTGAAGAAATGCCTATCATATCCTGCAATACCAGCACCTGACCATCACAAACCCGCCCCGCTCCAATGCCGATGGTTGGTATTTCAAGCTCCTGGGTGATTTTTTCAGCAAGCGCAACCGGAACACACTCCAGCACCAGCGCATCCGCGCCCGCATCCTGTAGCGCCAGCGCGTCTGACAGCATTTGTTTCGCCACGGCCTGATCTCGCCCCTGCACCCGATAACCGCCCAATTTATGGACGGTTTGCGGCGTCAAACCGAGGTGCGCGCATACCGGTACGCCATGGCGCGTCATATGACGGACAGTATCCAGTTGCGCTTCGCCGCCTTCAAGCTTGACGATTTGCGCCAAACCTTCCTGCATCAGACGTGCTGCGTTGCCAATCGCCTGATCCGGGCTGGTGTAGCTCATAAACGGCAAATCCGCCATCACCAAAGCGCGCCTGCATTGCGGAGCAACTGATTTTGAATGGTAAACAATATCATCTACCGTTACCGGCACGGTGGAATCGTGCCCCTGCATAACCATGCCTAGGGAGTCCCCGATCAAAACGATGTCAACGCCTTGCTCATCAATAATGCGCGCAAAGCTTGCATCATAGGCCGTTAATGAAACAATCTTTTCACCATCCTGCTTCATTTTACGAATGGTTTTTACGGTGATCTGTTTACTCATAAATGCCGGGACTCTTTAAGCGGATGGTATCGCGTCGATCTTCCAATGTCAGCCTGTCAATACAATCTTTTATAGCGACGTCATGATTGATTTTCAAGTGCTGTACGGCAGCACCGAGTAAATCAGCCAGCGGAAACAACACAAAAGGCCGTTCACATATCCTGGGGTGCGGCACAGTCAGACGATGCGTATTAATTTTCTCATCGCCATAAAACAGCAAATCAAGATCCAGTGTACGCGCGCCCCAACGAACAACGCCATCGCGGACGCGTTGATTATCGGTTTCAATTTTTTGCAATAGATTGAGTAGCTGTTCCGCTCCGAGCACAGTTTCAAAAGCGACCACAGCGTTCAGATAATCGGGTTGATCCTGTGGACCATGCGGTTTGCTGCGATAAAACGGTGATACCCGTAATGAATCAATTTCCTTGCTGGATCGCAGGGCCTCGAGCGCATTAGTGAGATAAGCCTTCGAATCGCCAAGATTACCACCCATACCCACATAGCAAACAACATTATCGCTTTGCCTGCTCAATGGGTATTACGCCGCTTTTTATGACGCCGTCTGCCTCTACTCTGTGGCGCTACCTTCCGGCACATGGCTATTTTTTCTTCTTCATCCACTTCCTGAATTAAAGTCCACCACTGACAATCCTCTTCGACAGCTTCTCCTGACTGGGCGCGCAAACACAAAAAATCATAGGCCGCGCGGAAACGCTTGTAGCTCAGAAAATTCATTACACGACGCTGGTTTTTGAAATTAAAACGTCCCTGCATCACCCAGATTTCTCGCGTCACATTGCTGAATCGACGCGGTACGGCAATGGTTTTCACCTGCTCTGAAAATGCATCGCTAGCCGCCATTTGTACGGACTGCAAGACCGGATTCCCCAGCTCTCTATACATTGCTGACCCCTCCTGTACGCGTTTCCAGAGAAACACGGCGAACAAGAACGCCGGATTAACCGGCTTGCCCGCCTTGATGCGTTTATCCGTGTTGCCTAGCGCGGCATAAACCAGACGCGCATAATTACCCTCTGGCTCTTCTTCCAGCAAACTTGCTTCTGCCTGGGGAAATAACAACTTAAAAAGATGGTATTCACGGAGTTTGTCCAGTACGGCAAGCGCCTTGCCGCTGTGAAACAACTTAAGCACCTCCTCAAACAAACGGGCTGGCGCGATATTGGCCAGCAAGGGAGATAGCTCACGAATCGGCGCTTCTGTATTGGGCTCCAGTTCAAGGTCAAGCTTGGCCGCAAAACGTATTGCGCGCAACATTCGCACCGGATCTTCGCGATAGCGAGTAACCGGGTCGCCGATCATGCGTAACTGACGCTGGTTAAGGTCATCAATACCACCAGTAAAATCAATCACTTCAGCTGTTTTAAGATCATAAAAAAGCGCATTAACGGTAAAATCGCGGCGCACCGCATCCTGCTCCATATTGCCGAAGACATTATCATGCGTAATGCGCCCATCCCGCCCAACCTGCCCCTTATCGCTTTCATCATGAGGCGCGCGAAAGGTCGCTACCTCAAAATACTCACGACCAAAGTGCACATGCGCAAGGCGGAAACGGCGACCAATGATGCGTGTTGATGGCAAGGTCTTTTTGACCTGTTCAGGCGTAGCGTTCGTGGCGATATCGAAATCTTTAGGGTGTTTGCCAAGTAATAAATCACGCACGCCACCGCCAACCAGATAAGCCTCATAACCCGCGTCAGACAACGAATTCAGAATAGTTCGCGCTCTTTTATCTATCTCTCGAGGGTTTATACCGTGCTCACTGGCGGGTATGCGTAAGGCCTGGGTCATATTTTACGGAAAATACCATTTAGGAAACTCTGTTTAGCCTGCCTGGAATCAGGTTGAGAAAATAGCGGCGCTTTTAGCCAGTATAAACCAATCATGAGGTATTCAGAGCTTATGTAATTAAACACTTAGTTAAACACAAATTGCTAGACATTCAAAACTTCTTCATCCAGCGGGCATTCTATGGTCTTGTCAACGCCGGAATCTTCAGGGAATTCCTGTGCGACTACCCATACCTGGCTAATCACCTCGCTCACTTCCGGCAATGCGCTTAATGTCGCCCTGGTGCGCCATTGATCAAAGAAAGCAAAAGGCTCATCAAGGAATATAAACTGTTTTTCATTACCCGTATTTCTGGCCAATTCTTCTGACATGGCCATGCGCAAGGCCAGCATGATCTGTCGCTGGGTGCCCGATGATATTTCATCAAAGTCCATATAGCCTTCTTTTTCATCCGAAAACACCTGCACATTCAGATCATCATCAATTTTGACTTTGTGATAGCGACCTTCAGTGAATTTTGGTAAGGTTTTGGCGGATGTCCTGGCTATATTGGCGTTGAAACTATCTATTGAGTCATTCGCCGCGCGTTTTAACATCTCCACACCGGCATTCTGCACTTTAATATTATGTTCACAGACCTTGACTACTTTTTGCAGCCTAATCAGTTGGGATCGTAATTCGCCTGCGGCGTCCGAACGCTCCTTTTCAAGCTGGATATCTGACTGCAAGGATTCATTGATATGACTGATTTCATCATTCTGCTTATTTAACACGTCATCAATACGCCTGACCGCCGCCCTGACCTCTTCGCTATCCGCCTGGTAATCATGACTTACTTCGACTAATTGCCCGATATTACTGAACTGTTCGCGGGGTGGTAAAATCAGCAACGTTTGCGCTGCTGGTCTTTTTTCCTGAAGCATCTGCACCACGCGCTCCGGCAGCAGTGTTTCCACCTCGGTAGTGACATGCCTGTAACCAGTATTTAAGTGACGAGAAAAGTCTCCGGCGATTTCATTTAGCTGCGCCATTTTTCTTTTTGTGCTAAACCGCAAGAAAAAGCCTAATAATAAAAGCAGGGATAAGATTATCGCCGTGGGCAACAACCAATGATTGGCCCATTGACTAAAACCCGATAACAGATCTGCAAAATTTCCGGCAAACAGGTTCATCAAGGTCTCGGGGGAATAGCGCAACAAACCCCATAACACCCACGATAAAATCACCAGGGGCAGCAAAAGAACAGATAAAAAACCAAAAAATGATCTGATTCTCTGGGCGCTTTTAAAAGGCCTGATATTGTTTGCATAGCTTTCCACGCCGTCATCCAGCGCCTCCAGCAGGCGGGTTTTATCACGCTGTTCAGACTCAAGTGTTTCTGCGCCTTCAATCAATTCAGGCAACCAGGTCTCATCCAGATTTATTTCGCTAATTTGCGCCTCGAGTTCAGCACATTGCGGGTTAACTTCCTGCAAAGTCTCGATCGTTTCTTTCTGGTCATTGATTAAATCATCGCTGATTCGGGCATAATCGCCAATACCCGCCATTTGCTTGATGGTGTGGCTATTCGGATCAGGCGCCGTTAATTCTCGTTGCACCAGATAAAACGAGTTAGCAAAGGCCGAATAATCAAAACCTATGACTGCTCCTAGCGCTTCAGCCACCTGTTGCGTACCTGAAAAAAACATTCCGGATTCGTCTTTTTCATTTGTATTAGCATTTGTATTAGACGATGTACTAGCAGATATTTTTTCCAGCATTACCGTTGTCACAGCATCAGAGCCATCCTTTTGATGAATAGCTTCCTGTACGGCCTGGTTATTATTAGCAATATCTTTTTCAGCATCTGTATCGGTATTTGCGTCGACTAATTTACCGGATGATTTTGAAATCGTTCGCGTTAGCCTGTATTCCTGATCATCGCTTCCTACGAATAACAGACTAACTTCAGCCCTATCCTTGCCCCAACGGATCAACTTGATAATATTCTCTTCATCCAGCACAAATGTTCGGCCAAACAAGGCAAAACAAATAGCCTCTCCAATACTGGTCTTGCCGGATTCATTTGCGCCGCTTACGGAAATGACGCCCTTTTCGGGAATGTCATTGATAGACAGGTCGCTGTATTTACGAAAATCAAGCGCTTTCAGGGATTTAATCAGCATTTGACGGCTCCCCCGAAATTCTGGGATCTTGATTGCTTATTTTATTTTCAATTATATCCGGGCTTTCACTAGATAAATTTTCCAGAGTCTCTGCGTTGTTTGTTTCCGTGTTGTTTGTTTCCGCGTCGATTGTTTCCGGGCCTTCTGTTGCAGAAAGTTCTTCTGCCTCAGCAGCAATGCGCTTACTCAGTTTTTCAAGAGTCTGGGAACGATCCAGTTTAGAAATTATCAACTTCGCCGCGTCCTGATAGACGCTCAAATCAAAATCTTCCTGATCAGCCTGTCGTAGAATGTCTTCCTTACAAAACAGCGCAAAATGTTTGGCTGCTCCTTTTAATTCAGTAACCTTTAACCATCGTAGTTCCAGCTCTGATGCCATCCTTTATACTCCAGTATGCTACAGCGTGCTTCGATTTTTTGAAAATTGCGCCTTATGCTACTCAACAATAGTCAGAATTCTTTTTAATTAGTCCAGCTTATTGTAACTAAGGTTCAAGCCGGACAGAGTTAGCCCTTCATTGTATTAAAAAACTCTTCATTTGTTTTGGTTTTTTGCAATTTATCAAATAAAAACTCCATGGCTTCCACTTCATCCATTGGATGCAGGAATTTACGCAGTATCCAGAGCGATTGTAGCTCATCTTCTCCAACCAGTAATTCTTCACGACGGGTGCCAGAACGATTAACATTGATAGCTGGAAATACGCGCTTTTCGGCAATCTTGCGATCCAGATGTATCTCCGAGTTGCCTGTGCCTTTAAATTCCTCATAAATAACTTCATCCATTTTGGATCCGGTGTCAATCAACGCCGTCGCCAGAATGGTCAGACTGCCGCCTTCTTCAAGATTACGCGCCGCGCCAAAAAAACGTTTGGGCCGATGTAGCGCATTGGCGTCCACGCCCCCTGTTAACACCTTGCCTGATGAAGGCACAACCGTGTTATAGGCGCGCGCCAAACGAGTAATCGAATCCAGCAGAATAATAACATCCTTTTTATGCTCAACCAGTCGTTTCGCCTTTTCGATAACCATCTCGGCCACCTGGACGTGCCGCGTTGCAGGTTCATCAAAGGTTGAGGAGACCACTTCACCGCGCACCATTCGCGACATTTCGGTCACTTCTTCAGGGCGCTCATCGATTAATAAAACAATCAGGTGAGCATCTGGCTGATTCGTTGCAATGCTTTGCGCAATGTTTTGCAACATCATGGTTTTGCCCGCTTTGGGCGGCGCAATAATCAAGCCTCGCTGACCTTTGCCAACGGGAGCAACAATATCTATAACGCGCGCAGTAATATCTTCGGTACTGCCATTGCCGCGCTCCATACGAATGCGCTCGTCTGGATGCAATGGCGTAAGGTTCTCGAACAGAATCTTGTTGCGCGCATTCTCCGGCGGCTCTGTGTTGATTGTGTCAACTTTCAATAAGGCAAAATAACGCTCATTATCTTTCGGGGTGCGAATTTTACCTGCAACCGTATCGCCTGTTCTTAAGCCAAAGCGCCTGATCTGGCTTGGCGACACATAGATATCATCAGCGCCAGCGACATAGTTGCTGTCGCTGGATCGCAGAAAACCAAATCCATCCTGAAGTATTTCAAGAACGCCATCGCCATATATATCCTCACCTTCTTTTGCGGCTGCCTTTAAAATGGCGAATATAATGTCCTGCTTACGTGCGCGGGACATGCCATCAACGCCTTTTTCTTTGGCGATGGCTATAATTTCATTAGGCGATTTTTGTTTAAGTTCAGAGAGGTTCATAGTATTCGGATTTATTAAATATATTTAATTAAGATAAGGATAAAAGAAATGTTTTTGTTTCGACGTTCTTCTTGTTGGCGTTTCATCTATTTGGCGCGGCGCTAATTGACGCTAATTCATATCTAACAAATATCTATCTATTTATTTAGACGCTCAGATTGTGAAGGCTATTTGTATGGACATTAACTGTTATGCGCATGCCCGGAAAATATTTACTGAGCGGCCAACGGCTACTTGAGAATCGCAATATATCAAATGAAAGACTTAATTTTATTCAGTTTATTCAAGCACTCATCTAGATAAAATAAGCTTGAACGAATAACCAGGGTGTTAGTTTGAATCTTTCGCCTGAAGC
>JANTHA010000014.1 GCA_024762625.1 Thiotrichaceae bacterium | reverse complement strand
CAGTTTGAGGGCGGTAGAAATTAAAGCGGATTTACTGCTTAAGGCGACAAAGGTTGATGGCGTATATGATGCCGACCCCGTTCATAATCCGGATGCGGTTCGCTATCAAGCGCTGGACTTTAATGAGGCAATTTCCAGAGAGTTAGGTGTGATGGATCTGACAGCGATGGTATTATGTAGAGAAAATCGCTTGCCATTATGCGTTTTTAATATGTTTGAAGAAGGCGCTCTTGAAAAAATTGTGGCTGGCGATGTTTCCGTCGGCACGCTGGTGAAAGTCGAGAATTAAAAGCGTAATCGAATTTATCTCAGTTTGAATAGGTTGGAAAAATGATAGACGAAATTTTAAAGGACGCTGAACAGCGTATGCAGAAAAGCGTGGAATCCTTGAAGTCAGAGTTGGCGAAAGTGCGCACCGGACGTGCGCATCCTAGTTTGCTGGAGCATATTACGGTTGATTATTATGGTAGTGAAACGCCGTTGAGCCAGGTTGCCAGTATCGGCGTGGAAGATGCGCGCACCCTGACGGTTACGCCATGGGAAAAAAACATGGTGCAAGCTGTAGAAAAAGCCATCATGACTTCTGATCTGGGCTTGAATCCGAATTCTGCGGGTACGGTCATTCGTATTCCCATGCCTCAGCTTACGGAGGATCGTCGCAGAGATCTGGTCAAGGTTGTTCGTCATGAAGGCGAAAATGGCAAGATTGCCATTCGGAATATACGTCGAGACGCCAATTCCGATTTCAAGTCCCTGGAAAAAGAAAAGGAAATTTCCGAAGATGATGAGCGTCGCGCTCAGGAGCAGGTGCAAAAGCTGACGGATAAATATGTTAAGGAAATCGACGAGATATTAAAAGAAAAAGAAGCAGATTTGATGAAGGTCTGAGCGCATATTCGAATAAACGGCATAGCAAGGTTTAATAAAGCTGAAGCTGAATAAGCTGAACAATTAACGGTTCGGCTAACACCAATAGTCGTTATGCCTGGAAACCAAATAAACATGCAACTATCCGCAAGCACAAATATTCCTCGCCACATCGCCATTGTTATGGATGGCAACGGGCGCTGGGCGAAACGACAAAAACGCCCACGGCTATGGGGGCATAAAGTGGGTGTTGAAGCGGTGCGTGAAATCGTGAAAGCCTGTAGCGCGCTGGATGTTGAATGTTTGACCATTTTTGCCTTTAGTAGTGAAAACTGGAAACGTCCCGAAGATGAAATAAAAAATTTGATGGGCTTGTTCATGATGGCTTTGGAGCGGGAAGCAAAGGCGCTTGCCAGGAATAATGTACGCCTGAAAATCATCGGCGATATCAGCCAGTTTTCCGATAAATTGCAGAAAAAAATTAAGCAGGTTGAAGAGATAACTTCCAAAAGCAACGGTCTGAATCTGATCGTTGCGGCCAATTATGGCGGGCGTTGGGATATATTGCAGTCGGTTAAATCGCTTGCCAGAAAGATGGATCAGGAAAAGCGAAATGCAGAGTTGTTAACAGAACAGGATATTTCATCGCATCTCTCTACCAGTGAATATCCGGAGCCCGATCTGTTTATCCGTACGGGCGGTGAAAAACGCATCAGCAATTTTTTGCTCTGGCAAATGGCCTACACCGAGCTTTATTTTACCGATGTGTTGTGGCCGGATTTCGGCAAAGAAGAATTACATCGCGCGATACTGGATTTTTCATCCAGGCAGCGTCGTTTTGGCAAAACGGGCGATCAGGTGGTGTCTGAGAAGCAGGGCGCTGTTATAGCAGATGACCAGGGGTCTGGGTAACGAGAAATATGGATAGCGGTCTTAAGCAGCGTCTGGTAACGGGCGTTATTCTTGTTGGGGGCGTGATTGTCGGTGTGCTTTTGCTGCCGAATTTATGGTTTTCTGTTGCGGCCCTGATTGTTTTTATTAGTCTGGCAGGCTGGGAATGGGGAAGGCTGGTAGGATTTGCTGAGTTTGACCGAGGACTGTATGTCGCGGGCTTGTTGCTTGTAGCAGTTATTGCCTATTGGTGGGGCGATGTGCGCTGGGGCGTGATTGTTCTGGGGGTTCTCGCCTGGATTGGCGCCTTGTTGTTGCTCGCCTTGTATGAGCGTGGATCGGGTTTTTATCAGCAGCAGCCATGGATTTTACGCGTTGCAGCCTTTCTGATTCTGATTCCCGCCTGGTTTGCATTGATTACGCTGCATCAATATTATCCGTGGCTGGTGCTATATCTTATTTTTCTGGTTGCGATTGCTGATAGCGGCGCATATTTTAGCGGAAAGGCTTTCGGTAAAAACAAACTGGCGCCTCAGTTGAGTCCGGGAAAAACCCGGGAGGGCGCTTTGGGCGGCTTGCTCGGCGTTGCGCTCTGGTCGATTCTGGGCAGTCTTTTTTTCGGTTTGTCTGCATCGGATGCGTTTTATTTCATTATGTTGTCAATTCTGGTGGGCGTCATGTCGATTTCCGGCGATTTGTTTGAAAGTCTGGTGAAGCGTGAAGCCGGCATGAAGGATTCCGGCAATATACTGCCAGGCCATGGGGGCATTCTGGATCGTATTGACGGTCTGCTGGCAAGCTTGCCATTGTTCGTTCTTGGTGTTTTCTGGGGCGGCGTTCAGGTGGCTGGATAATGTCGACGTCAAAAGGCCTCACGATACTCGGTGCAACGGGCACTATTGGCGTGAATACGCTGGACGTGGTGGCGCGCCATCCGGATAAATTCCATGTAGTCGCCCTGTCGGCGAATAACAATGTTGAAAAATTACTGACCCAATGCCTTGAAGTCGGTCCATCCTATGCAGTGATGGCGGATGAAACGGCTGCGCAGCAATTGCAGGAACAGTTAAGTCGTGCAGGAAGCGCTACGAAAGTGCTGGCGGGTTCAACAGCGCTTGAGAAAATTGCGTCATTGCCTGAAGTGGATTATGTGATGGCCGCCATCGTCGGCGCAGCTGGCTTGTTGCCGAACCTGGCGGCGGCCAAAGCAGGCAAGCGCGTATTGCTCGCCAATAAGGAATCACTGGTGATGTCAGGCAAGCTCTTTATGGATGCGATTCATGATAATGGCGCAGAAATTTTACCCATTGATAGCGAACATAATGCGATTTACCAGTCCATGCCGGTTCCACATGACGGCAAGCATCTGAATCAGGGTGTGACCAGGATATTGTTGACTGCATCCGGCGGGCCTTTTCGCAGTAGGGCGTTATCTACACTGGCCGATGTAACGCCTGCTGAAGCCGTAGCGCATCCCAACTGGGTCATGGGGCAAAAAATATCGGTAGACTCTGCCACCATGATGAACAAAGGGCTGGAAGTTATCGAAGCCTGTTGGTTGTTTGATGTAGAAACCGATCAGATTCAGGTTGTGATTCATCCGCAAAGCATGATTCACTCAATGGTTTCCTATAATGACGGCTCGGTGCTGGCGCAATTGGGGAACCCTGATATGCGTACGCCCATTGCTTATGGTCTGGCTTATCCAGAACGCATTGATTCTGGTGTGGAGCAGCTGGATATTTTTGATGTCGCGCACCTTGATTTTGAGCGACCTGATTTTGATCGCTATCCCTGTTTGCGACTTGCTTATGAAGCGCATCGCGCAGGAGGTAATGCAACCGTCGCCCTGAATGCGGCAAATGAGGTGGCGGTTGAGGCGTTTCTTGATCAGCAGATCCGTTTTACTGATATACCGCTTGTCATAGAAAAGGTGCTGGAACAGGCGGCATCAGGGACATCGGATAGATTAAATGATATACTTGCCCAGGATTTATCCAGTCGTCATGCTGCGCAAGATGCGCTTAAGCGCTTGAATTAGCGACAAACAGTCTGCATATCAGTAACTATCTGGATAAGTTTCCGACAAGACAATAACAATTACATATTTAAAATACTATCAGTTTACATCTTATTATGACTTTCATTATCGCTTTTTTAGCATTTCTCGTTGCAATCGGAATTCTGGTTGGCGTTCATGAGTTTGGCCACTTTTGGGTGGCGCGCAAGCTGGGCATAAAAATAATTCGCTTCGCAATCGGTTTTGGTCCGCCAATCTGGACATATAAATCAAAAGATAAGGATCATACGGAATACGCTTTGGCTGCGATTCCACTGGGTGGTTACGTTAAAATGCTGGATGAGCGCGAAGGCGACGTACCGGAAGAAGAAAAGCATCGCGCCTTTAACCGTCAGCCAGTCTGGAAACGTTTTCTGGTGGTGCTGGCTGGACCAATGTTTAACTTCCTGTTTGCAATCGCCGCTTTTGCCGTCATCTTGATGATGGGTATTAATTCAATGCGTCCCTATGTTGGCGAGATAAAGCCGCAGTCGCCTGCGGCTCAATCCGGATTTGAGAAAAAAGACCGTATTCTCGCCATCAATGATATAAAAACTGAATCAGCGACTCAGGTGCGTTTGACGCTGTTGAATGAATACCTGAAAAACCCAAGGTTAACCATTCGTGTGGAAACGCCAAAGGGGAACCAGGCTACGCGCCAGCTTGATCTGAGCAACACCTTATTGCTGGCCGATGAAAGCGACTATTTCGCCAAGACAGGGCTGGGTTTCTGGCGGCCGCCACATCAAACCATTATCACCAAAGTGATGCCGGATTCAGCCGCCCAGGCGGCGGGGCTGCAGGAACAGGACATTATTCTAGGTATTGACGGAAAAAAACTTAAAACCAGTGAAGAGTTCTCTGATTACGTGAATGCACATGCAGGCAAACCTGTTGAGCTTGAAATAGAACGCAATGGGACGCCTCTAACGCTTACACTGACGCCTCGATTGACAGAAGTGGATGGCGTAAAGCGCGGATTGATCGGTGTTGGTCTTTCCAGAAAATTCAATGAAGAAGATATCAAAGATTTGTTTTTTATTCGACAGGCGCCGTTTTTTGAAGCTTTGAAAAAAGGCGTGGTTGAAACCTGGGACATGTCGGTAATGACGCTTAAGTTTATGGGGCGGCTCATTATAGGCGAAGCTTCTTTTAAAAATATCAGTGGGCCGCTGACAATCGCAGATTATGCGGGTAAGAGCGCGTCTATCGGATTATCAGCCTTTCTAAGTCTGTTGGCCATTGTCAGTTTGAGTCTTGGCGTGTTAAATTTGTTGCCAATACCCATGCTGGATGGCGGACATTTGCTCTACTATCTGATTGAACTGGTCAAGGGAAGTCCGGTTTCTGAACGGGTGGAAGCCATTGGCATGCGCATCGGAATGAGTCTGGTTGGCGTTTTGATGGTTGTAGCGCTTTATAATGATATTGGCCGATTAATACATTAAAATAACGGCCATTAATAAAATCGGGCGCGCTTTGAAAAAAACGGGTTAATAATATGAAGAATCAAACATATGGGTCTTTACTGACCAGGGCTACCGTCAGGGCTTCCCTGGGCGCTTGTTTAATCGCATTGAGTCAGGGGGTCTGGGCCGGCAATTTTATTCTGAAAGATGTCCAGGTTAAAGGTTTGGAGCGTGTTGCGGCGGGCACCGTGCTCAGTAGTCTTCCTGTGCGCGTAGGGCAGAATTTTGATGATCGCATGGCGCCGGAAGTTATCCGGTCTTTATATAAAACAGGTCTGTTTGATGATGTGAAAATCGCTCGTCGTGGTGACGCGCTGATCATCAATGTACATGAACGCGCCGCCGTAGGCGAGATCAATATTAGCGGTAATAAAGCGATTGATAGTAAGGCGTTGATTGATGCGCTTAAACGCGTAGGCGTCGCCAAGGGGCGACCGCTTGACCCTGCAGCCTTGCGTAAGATCGAGCAGGGCCTGAAACAGCAATACCTGGCCAGAGGAAACTACGCAGCCGAGGTAAAAACATCGCTTAAAAAATTATCCAATAATCGTGTGGCCGTTAACCTGAACATAAATGAAGGTAAAGTTGCGCGCATAAAACGCGTTCAAATTAACGGAAATCGCGCCTTTTCTGATGCGACCCTGAAAAAATTACTGGAATCCGGCGTCCCTGGCAGATTGTCTTTTTTCAGTACGCGCGATAAATACTCCAAACAGAAATTACTCGGTGATATTGAAAAGCTTACTTCGTTTTATCGTGATCGCGGTTATTTGAATTTTGAGGTGGCTTCAACACAGGTTTCCTTGTCAAAAGACAAGAGCGAAGTTTATGTTAACCTGAATATACATGAAGGCGATCAGTACCGGATTGGTAAAATCAATGTGGTCGCCAGTCCGGGCGTATCCGAAGCGCAACTTCGCAAGCAACTGAAATTAAAAGAAGGGCAGTTGTTCTCTCAATCTTTATTGGCGGAAACGCGCAAGAACCTGAAAAACGCATTAAGCAAAAATGGTTATGCCTTTTCACGAATCGGCATTATTCCCAGAATCGACAAGGTTCATAAGCGTGTTGATTTGACTTTCCAGACGGACCAGGGACAGCGCACTTATGTAAGACGAATCAATATCCGCGGAAATTATCGCACCAAAGATGAAGTTTTCAGGCGCGAACTGCGTCAGTTGGAAAGCGCATTTTATTCCAAGGAAAAAGTCGACCGTTCCAAAATCCGCATTCAGCGATTGCCCTATGTGGAGAGTGTAACAATTACCACTTCGCCAGTAGCTGGCAGGAGCGATCAGGTTGATCTGGATGTGACTGTCAAGGAGCGCTCGGCCAACCAGTTTAATGCGGGTCTGGGCTATTCGCAAAGCAGTGGTCTGTTATTTAATGTTGGCCTGAAACAAGACAACTTCATGGGTACTGGAAAAAGCCTTTCTGTGGCCGCCAGTAAAAGTAATGTCTATAAAAATTTCAGACTTAGTTATAATAATCCCTATCACACGGTTGATGGCGTCGGTCGCGGTTTTAATGTTTATTACAATAAAAACGACGCAGGGGAAGATGATGTATCAGACTATATCAGCGACGCCTATGGCGCCAACCTGAATTATACGATACCGTTGACTGAAGATAATTCCTTGCGTTTCAGTGTTGGCGGCGAGCATCGGGAAATTACGACATCGACAAGAACGCCCATTTTCATTAATGATTTTATAGCGGCAAATGGCGATAGTTACGATAACATCCTGGGAACAGTCAGCTATATTCATGATACAAGAAACCGTTTCCTTTTCCCTAATGAAGGACAGAGACATAGTATTGCGCTTGAAGCTGGATTGCCGGGAAGCGACACCGAATATTACAAGTTGCGCTATCGCGGCGCGACTTATTTCCCGGTAACTGAAAAGATAACTTTTGCAGTAAAAGGCGGTCTTTCTTACGGCGATAGCATGGGTGATACAACCGAGCTGCCCTTCTTCGAGCGTTTCTATTCCGGCGGTATCCGTACGGTGCGCGGCTATGAGAATAATAGTCTGGGTCCCAAGGCGTTGATTAATAATCTGGATGCTAATGGTAATCCAGATGGAACGACCAGGGTGGGCGATCCCAAAGGCGGAGCCTTCGCGGCCAATGCAACCGCCGAAGTATCATTCCCTGTACCTTTTGCTGAAGATATCAAAGGCCTGCGTATGAGCGCATTTGTTGATGGCGGCAATGTATTTGAAAAAGTGGATGATTTTGACGCCAATGAACTACGCTATTCTGCAGGCCTGGGCGTTACATGGATGTCGCCGTTAGGTCCATTTACCATTAGTTATGCAAAACCGCTTAATGATAAAGATGGCGATAAAGTGCAGGAATTCCAGTTCTCGATTGGCGCCAGTTTCTAGCAGCTTGTTGAAATTCGCTTGGGCGAGTGCGAGACAAGGCAAAATAGGCCGAAAAAGCGCAGTTTACTGGTGTAAATGAGCATTTTGAGGTCTATTTTAACGCAGTATCGCGCCGTCTAAGCAAAATTTCAACAGCCTGCCAGGCTGCCGCTTGAATCATGATAGCATTGCCTAATAGCTTGAGGTAACCTACAATTAAGCTCATGCCTGTAAGCGATCATTGCAAGAATCTTCATATTCTGATTTTCAAAGGCAACAAATATTCTTTATTTGTTGCCTTTGTCGTTTCTGTTTTTTTAATCTTTATAAGCTTCGTTTCAACTGTAAACGCCGAAGATGGCGCTGCAAATAAGGGCGTGATCAATAACACGGCAAACAACCCAGACATCAAGGCGGGTATTAAGAAAAATAACTTTGGCCCGGTTTCATTGGGCGTAGTCGATGTAACTTATTTAATGGAAAATGCGCCACAGGCCGAGATCGCAAGTAATCTATTGAAAAATAAATTTCAGCCTCAGGAAAAAAAGCTGGCGAAGGCTCTTGAAGAAATCCAGCTGATGGAAGCAGAGCTGGAGAGAAAAGGCAATAAACTGAGTGTTACAGAACGTCGTCAGAAGGAAAGAGAGCTAAGAGCAAAAAAACGATCTCGTAGTCGCTCGTTGCAGGATTTCCGGGAGGAGCTCAGATTTGCCAGGGATTCCGCACTGGATGATGTGCAAAAGGAGGTGTTTCAGGCAATAGATACCGTACGTCAACGAATGGGGATTGATATCATCTTGCAGGATTATGTGTCCGCGAGTAAACGAATTGATATTACTGCGGCAGTATTGGAACATCTAAAACAATTGGCTCATGATCAAAAAAAGCAGCCGTCAGAAAAATAAAATGACCTTAACCTTACAACAACTTGCGGCGCTCACCGGTTCGGAATTCAGAGGTGATGGAAGTTTGAATCTAACGGGCGTAGCCCCTTTACAGGATGCATCCGAAGGACAGATCAGTTTTGTCAGTAATCCAAAATACAAATATCAATTAAAGGATACCGGCGCCTCGGCGGTTATTTTGTCCCCGGAGCTGGCTGAACGTTATGAAAATGATTGTGCGAAAGGCGCAACCAAAAATGCAGCCAAAAATAAAACGGCCAATATCCTTGTCAATAAAGACCCTTATTTAACCTTCGCGAAGGTTGTAGCTGAGTTTAATAAACAACCCCCGGCATCCGAAGTTATTGATGCGAGCGCCGTCATCGCGAAGGATGTGAGCCTGGGCGCCAATATTAATATCGGTCCTCATGTTGTGATTGAAGCGGGAGTGAGTATTGGCGAAGGCGCCGTGATTGGCGCAGGGTGTTTTATTGGGGCGGATACAAAAATAAAGGATGATGTCCATTTATACCCGAATGTGACGGTGTATCCTCTCACGCGGATAGGAAGCCGTTGTATTGTTCATTCCGGTGCCGTTATCGGTGCAGATGGCTTTGGTTTTGCTGCAAACTCTGAAACTTCCGATGGCTCTTGGTATAAGATACCACAGGTTGGCAATGTGGTGCTTGGCGACGATGTGGAAATTGGCGCCGGTACAACGATTGACAGGGCTGCGCTTGGCGAAACCCGGATAGGCGACGGCGTAAAACTGGATAACCAGATTCAGGTGGGACATAATGTCGAGCTTGGTGAAAATACAATCGTCGCAGGATGCACCGTGTTTGCCGGAAGCACTAAAATTGGAAAACGTTGCCAGATAGGCGGAGCCGTTGCGATTGCCGGCCATCTTGAGATTGCTGATGACGTCGTGATCACCGGTAAATCAATGGTGATTAAATCCATACGCAAACCCGGTGTATATTCTTCCGGCATAGCGACAGACGAGAACAGAAAATGGCGGCGAAACGCGGCGCGTTTCAGGAGTCTGGATGATATGGCCCGGCATCTGAAACAGTTGGAAAAACGCTTGCTGGAATTAGAGCAAACTAGAAACTAGGAAAAATATGAATAATGAAAGTTTAATGGATGTGATGGAAATCAGACGGTTTTTAGCCCATCGTTACCCTTTTTTACTGGTTGATCGGGTAATTCAGTTTGAAAGCGGAAAATCACTGACGGCGATAAAAAACGTCACTATTAACGAGCCGTTTTTTAACGGTCACTTCCCCAATCAACCGATCATGCCGGGCGTGCTGATTATTGAGGCCATGGCGCAGGCAACCGGCTTGCTGGGTTTTCGCACGATGGGCGAAGAGCCGCAGGATGAAATGTTGTATATCCTGGTGGGCGTAGATAAGGTTAAATTCAAAAAACAGGTGGTTCCCGGCGATCAGCTGGAGCTCTACGCCGAAGTGTTGCGCCATAAGGGTAAAATGTGGATATTCAAGACTGAAGCCCGCGTGGATGGCAAAGTGGCGGCTACGGCGGAAATCAAGTGCGCCGCTGTGGAAATGAATAAATAAACAGTGCATGAGCAAGATTCATCCCACAGCCATTGTAGATTCCAAAGCAGAGATAGCAGATGATGTGGAAATTTCTCCGTATGCAGTTATTGGCGCTGGTGTCAAAATAGACAGCGGTACATGGATTGGCCCACACGCCGTTATCCAGGGGCCGACCACCATAGGCAGGGAAAACCGAATTTACCAGTTTGCTTCAGTGGGCGAAGCGCCCCAGGATAAAAAATACAAGGGCGAACCGACCAAGCTGATTATTGGCGACCGCAACTTGATGCGGGAATCCGTCACCATTAATCGCGGCACCGTTCAGGATATTGGCAAAACCGTGATCGGCGATGATAACTGGATCATGGCCTATGTGCATATCGCCCACGACTGTGTTGTAGGAAATAATACCGTATTCGCCAATAATGCCACCCTTGCAGGTCATGTGACGATTAAGGATCATGCAATTCTGGGTGGTTTTACACTGGTGCATCAATTCTGTCAGGTTGGCGAATACGCTTTTACCGGGATGGGCGCGGCTCTGGGTAAAGATTTGCCGCCATTTGTGATGGCGACAGGCGCGCCTGCAATTCCCCGTGGTATCAATAATGAAGGCTTGAAGCGCCATCAGTTTGACCAGCAACAACGCGCTGCAATCAAAAAAGCCTACCGTATTCTGTACCGCCATGATTTGCCATTTCAGGATGCAATCGCGGTGCTGGAAAAAGATTATGCGGATGATAACAATGTGCAACTACTCGCCAGGTTTTGTAAGGAAAGCAAGCGTGGCGTTATCCGCTGATCGTTTTTTTGATGATCCAGTCTCTTTGGGCTTGTAATGCGTATCGCTTTGCTTGCAGGCGAGACTTCCGGCGATGTGCTGGGCGCGCGCTTGATTAAATCGCTTTCAAAAATATACCCGGATGCCGTATTTGAAGGCATCGCCGGACAAGAAATGCAGTCCGCTGGGTGTCAATCGCTGTTTCCAATGGAACGCTTGTCGATTATGGGCATTATTGAAGTTGCTCCGCGTTATCTGGAGCTGCGCAACGCGCGTAACAAGTTGATTCAACGCTGGCTTGATGATCCGCCTGATTTATTTGTAGGCATTGATGCGCCTGATTTTAATCTGTATCTGGAAAAAAAACTGTACCAGGCAGGGATTCCAACTGTGCATTATGTTAGTCCCAATGTCTGGGCGTGGCGTCAGGGACGCTTAAAAAAAATGATTAACGCGATGGATTTAATGTTAACCTTGTTTCCGTTCGAAGTAGATTTTTATAAGAAACATGCGATTCGCGCACAGTTTGTCGGACACCCGCTGGCGGATGAGATACCGTTAGATGCGGATAAACAGTCCGCCAGAGAGAAATTAGGGCTGGTGCGGGATGGCCACATTCTGGCGGTTCTTCCCGGGAGCCGCATGGGTGAGATCAAGCACCTTGCGGATGATTTTTTAAAGGCGCTGAATACACTGCATCAAAAGCATCCTGACTGGCTTTTTGTTATTCCGCTGGTTAATGATGCTATCAGACGTGCGTTTACACAATATAAGCAGCGTATTGCGCCTGACTTGCCGGTGACTCTTGTCGAGGGACAATCGCGGATTGTGATGCAGGCCTCAGATCAGATTTTGCTGGCTTCAGGCACGGCGGTTCTGGAAGGTATGCTGGTAAATCGACCGATGGTTGCGGCTTATCGTATTTCAGCGCTGTCGGTCGCGATTATCCGCTTTTTCAGAATGATCAAGTCAAAATATTTCACCTTGCCGAACAATCTGCTGAATGAATATCTGGTTCCGGAGTTGATTCAGGAGCAGCTGACTGAAAAAAACATCGTCAGTGAAATCGAAAAACAATTCAATGAAACGCAGCAACAACGCGCATACCGTGAAACCCGTTTTGATGAGATGCATCATCAGCTGCGTCAGAATGCGAGTGAAAAAGCGGCGATAGCGTTGCGCGACCTCCTTGAAACCAAACGTAAAACCAATAAGAGGGAGCAGCAGGGATGAAAAAACCATTTCGTCTGGTGGCTGGCGTTGATGAAGTTGGGCGCGGCCCACTTGCCGGGGCTGTCGTGGCCGCGGCGGTGATTCTTGATCCAAACCGCTGGATTGATGGACTGGCGGACTCCAAAACGCTTTGTGAACGCAAACGTATTGAGCTGGATATGGAAATCCGGAATAATGCCTACGCCTGGGCGATCGGCAGGGCGGAAGTGGACGAAATAGATGCAATCAATATACTGCAAGCCAGTCTGCTGGCGATGCAGCGCGCTGTGGAAAGCTTACCGGTGGCGCCGCAACATTTGAAAATCGACGGCAACAAATGTTTGGATAGCCGTTATATCAAGTGTTCCATGGAAGCCATTGTTAAAGGCGACAGCAAGGTGGCGGCGATAAGCGCTGCATCCATCATTGCCAAGGTTGCGCGCGACAGGGAAATGATGGAACTGGACAGACGATATCCGCAATATGGTTTCGCAGAACACAAGGGCTATGCAACCAGAAAGCACCGCGAAGCCCTGATTAAATTTGGCGCGACGGAAATTCATCGCACCAGTTTTAAACCTGTAAGACTGGTTATGGAAAGACGGTAAATTAAGGGCGCCGGTATCGAAACAAGGATAGAAACAAGGAAAGATAGAAACAAGGAAAGATAGAAACAAGGATAAAGGAAAAACATGCCAAAACTAAAACTAATCAGCTTTAAAATCTGCCCCTTTGTGCAACGCAGCGTCATCCTGCTCAAGGAGAAAGGCATCGACTATGATATTGAATTCATCAATCCTTATGAGCCGCCTGAATGGTTCAGGAAAATATCACCCACTGGCAAAGTGCCTGTGTTGCTGGTTGACGATAAGCCTTTGTTTGAATCCGCTGTGATCAATGAATATCTGGATGAAGTTTATCCGCCTTCCTTACATCCTAAGGATCCTTTTAAAAAGGCGCAAAACAGAGCCTGGATGGAATACGCCTCGCCCATGTACATGAGCTTTTTCAATATGATCATGACAAAAGACAAGTCTGAGGGGGACAAGGTAAAAGACGAATTTGTCCAGCAACTAACGGGGCTTGAGAAGGTCGCGACCAACAAACCGTGGTTTAATGGCGATATTTTTTCCATGGTGGATATTTCTGCCGCGCCGGTGTTTACCCGCCTGGATTTTCTGAAAAAACAGTTTGACCTTGATTTGCTGGATGGGCTGGAAAATCTGCAAGGCTGGTCACAGGCGCTGATTAGCAGGCCAAGCGTTGCAGAATCCATTGTTGAGGATTTTGACGCTTTGATGCTGGCGCGCCTCAAGGATAATGATAGCTGGATAGTGGATTAGCAGCGTGTCTGGCTTGAGAATCATTTATGCAGGCGCGCCTGACTTTGCCGCACCTGCGTTGCGCGCCCTGATTGATTCAGAACATCAGGTGGTCGCCGTCTATACGCAGCCGGATCGACCAGCAGGTAGAGGCCGCAAAGTACGGTTTGGTCCGGTTAAGCAGCTGGCGATAGAGGCGGGTATTCCGGTTGAACAACCGCTGTCATTAAAGGATGAAAACGCTCAACAAACGCTGGCTGATTATCAGTGTGATGTGATGGTGGTGGCTGCCTATGGTCTGATTCTGCCGCAAGCGGTGCTGGATACGCCAGCCCATGGTTGCCTGAATATTCATGGCTCCCTGTTGCCGCGCTGGCGCGGCGCGGCGCCGATTCAACGCGCCATTCAGGCGGGCGACGCCGAGACTGGCGTAACCATCATGCAAATGGCTTTGGGGCTGGATACGGGCGACATGCTGTATAAAACACATTGTCCGATCACGTCCGTCGATACGGGACAGAGCATACATGATTGTCTCGCGGAGCAGGGCGCTACAGCGATTCTGGAGGTGTTGGAACAGTTGCAGCAAAATCGTTTGCGCCCTGTAAAACAGGATGAAAGTCAGAGCTGCTATGCCCATAAGCTCAGCAAACAGGAAGCCGAAATCGACTGGTCAAAACCCGCCGTCGAAATTGACCGCATGATACGCGCCTTTAATCCCTGGCCAGTGGCCTTTACTCAATTTAATGGCAAACCGTTGCGTTTATTGATGTCTTCAGTCTCTGCTACCGACACGGATCAGCCTCCCGGAACAGTGCTTGGTGAATCATCGGAAGGCATTTTGATTGCAACTGGAAAAGGCGTGTTAAATCTGACTCATTTGCAGCTACCAGGCAAAAAAGCCATGGCTGTGGCTGATTTTTTAAATGGTCATTCCTTGCTGGATTGCAAGCTGCCTTCATGAATTCACAGACTGGGTCAGGCGTCGATTCCCGCACACAGGCCGCCAGGATATTACAACGCGTTATTTATCATGGCGAATCCTTAAGCACTGCGTTGCCTGATAATAGCGACTCACTTACTCGTGATTTATGCTACGGTTGTCTGCGCTGGCATGAGCCTCTTTCCGCCATACTGGGCACGCTACTATCCAGATCGCTCAAGAAAAAAGACAAGGATATTGAATGCTTGCTGCGCGTGGGTCTGTATCAGATCATTTACCAGAATACGCCGGATCATGCGGCTGTCAATGAAACAGTGAAGGCGCTGAAAGGTCTTAAAAAACCATGGGCGAAAAAACTGCTCAACGGCGTCATGCGTCAGTTTTTACGAAAACAGGATGAGCTGTTAACCGCCATAAATACACAGGAAGCTGTTCGTTATGCATGTCCCGAATGGCTACTGGGGAAAATAAAAAAGTCCTGGCCTGAAAATTGGCAATCTATCCTGGATGAATCCAGTCAACGCGCCCCTATGACGCTCAGGGTTAATCTTGCGCGCTTAAGCAGGGAAGAGTACCTGGCTAAGCTCACTGCAAACGATATTCATGCAAAGCCTGTTGAATCAACGCCAAGCGCCATCGAACTGGCGCAGCCAGTCAATGTGCATGCGTTGCCCGGGTTTGATCAGGGCGAGGTTTCGGTGCAGGATGCGGCGGCGCAAATGGCGGCTTTTTTGCTGGACTGCAAGGAAGGCATGCAGGTGCTTGACGCCTGCGCCGCGCCCGGTGGTAAAACTGGCCATATCCTTGAAAGCGCCAGAAATCTTTCTTTGACAGCGATTGATAGCAGTCCGGAACGCTTAAAACGGGTGAGTCAAAACCTTGAACGGCTTGGACTGGATGCGGAATTAATCGCCATTGATGCA
>JANTHA010000013.1 GCA_024762625.1 Thiotrichaceae bacterium | reverse complement strand
AAATAGCATTAACATCATTCATTGGGTGAAGTCGCTCCAGGCTAGATTGTATAACGACGGGTTTTAGGTTTTTTATATTTAAAAAAAGGATTTCAGGAGTTTTTGAACATGGATCAATCAATGGTAAAACGCGGTATTGGGGCGGTTGTTCTGGCAATTATCGCTGCGCTGTTATTAGGGTATTTATTAAAAGATAAAAGCCGGGAAAGACAGGAAGTGGTTGACACAAAAACCCCAAATGCGCAGGAAATGATTATCCCTGACCTGATGGGCGACGTCGCCAAGAACGATAAAGATACAGAAACAAATAACGCAGCCAATTCAAACAATATAGCGCTGGTTGGCGAATCCGACGCGAATAACGCGGTCATTGCATCGGCAGATGCCATCAAGCATAGCAATGATTTTGCCAATACGGCTAAACCGCAACCAGAAACAAGCGCTTCAAACAATAACCCCGGCTTCTCCATCCGCCCCCCCGCCCGCAACGAAACCCGCGAAATTGTTGAAAAAAACATGAATAATGAGAGCGGCGAACAGCAAGGTTCTGCAGCGATCGCCTACAGCACTGATCCGGTAAATGAAGTTATTGCCAGCAGCAAACAATCAGAAACGAAAAAATTCAAGCCCAGTATAGTCGAGGAAAAACCCCGAAAAAAAGCAGTAAAACAAGCCCAAAAGAAAAAACCACAGACGATTAATAAACAGGCGCAAAAAACAAGCAAACCCGTTGAAAAGAAAGCAAAACCCGCCAGCCCCACAACAAGCGCCATTGTTGGAGACAAGCCGCTGGGCAAATATTCGATTCAATTAATTGCCACGTCCAGCATGTCGCGCGCTGAAAAACTGGCAAACACGATGAAATCAGAGGGTTATAAGGTTTTTATAACCAGAACGCAAAGCAATGATAAGATTCTGTTTCGCGTTCGCGTTGGCGGACACGCCAACCGCGATGACGCCATCAAGGCGCAGGAAGGTATGAAACGTCGTTACCAGAAGAATTTCTTTGTGCAAAATAGCCTGGTTGTCAGCAATTAGCAGTAATTAATACAAGGCGATTTAAATCTAAGCGCCCGGATAGTAATTCTGTATTTTAAAGATCATGCCACATCGAGTCACTTAAGTATGAATGAAAAATGGCATGGCGCTGACGTTGTACTGATATCCAATCAACCATAGAGGATATTCCCAAACATGGATTTCAATGTTATTGATGTCGCTATTGCGGTCATCATCCTGATTACAGCGCTGATTGGTTTTATGCGCGGCTTTGTCTGGATGGCGATTTTTCTTGCGACCTGGTCAGCCGCGATCCTGCTGGCCATCAAATTCAAGGATCAACTGGCGAGCGCATTGCCCATCAAGCTCGGCAATGAAGTCGCCCAGATCGGACTCGCGGCGCTGTTGATCTTTTTAGGCGTATTAATTGCTGGCGCCATTATCAACTACCTGTTCGGGAAAGCGGTATCAGCCGTCGGTCTGGGAACCTTTGACCGTATTCTAGGCGCAGGTCTGGGTATTGCATTAGGCGCATTAGCCATTACATTAATAGTGATGCTGCTGGGGCTTACCGAATTCCCCAATCAGGACAGTTGGCGGCAATCAAACTTTGTACCTAAATTTCAGGAAGCCGCCGAATGGCTAAAAACATTGGTTCCGGATGATATGAACAAGCTTATCAACGACAATATCAGACCTGCTGAAACTGCGCCCCAGTCTGAACCTCTATCATCACCTTCAGAAAACACGGTAAACCCTTCTGATGACACAACAACCCAGTAAGTTTTTCAAACGACGCCTGGCGTCGTTCCAGTAGTTCAAAAACACGGTAAGAATCCATGTGTGGAATAATCGGCATTGTAAGCCACGAACCCGTTAATCAGGAACTGTATGATGGGCTGCTTGTCCTTCAGCATCGCGGACAGGATGCCGCCGGCATTGTCACAAGCGATGGCAAGCATCTCTACATACGACGTAAAAACGGCCTGGTGACAGATGTTTTTCGCGAACAACATATGCGCCGTCTGGTTGGCAATATGGGGATTGGTCATTTACGCTACCCTACAGCCGGCTCGTCATCCAATTCGGAAGCACAGCCCTTTTATGTCAACTCGCCCTATGGCATTTCACTGGCGCACAACGGCAACCTGACTAATTCGGAAGCGCTCAAAAAAGAACTCTACATGCAGGATCGCCGACACATAAACACAGAGTCGGATTCAGAAGTGCTACTCAATATTTTTGCCCAGGAACTGCAAAAATGCGAAGCATATCGGGTGCACCCGGAAGAAATTTTTACCGCCGTCCAGGGTGTTCACAGGCGTTGTGAAGGTGCTTATGCCGTTGTCGCCATGATTACGCGCGATGGCGTTGTCGGCTTTCGCGATCCTCATGGCATTCGTCCGCTGGTTTACGGCAAACGCGAAACCGAAAAGGGTACAGACTACATGCTGGCTTCGGAAAGCGTCGCATTAGTCACCCAGGGATATGACATTGTTCGCGACATTGAACCTGGCGAAGCAATCTATATTACCGACCACGGCGAGGTCTACACCCAACAGTGCGCCGAAAACCCGGTTTACAACACCTGTATATTTGAATATGTCTACTTTGCGCGTCCAGACTCAATAATTGATAATGTGTTTGTCCACAAGGCGCGCATGCGCATGGGGCACCGCCTGGCTGACAAAATTCAACGCGAATGGAAAAACCACGATATTGACGTGATCATCCCGATCCCCGACACCAGCCGCACATCGGCGCATGAAATGGCGCTGACCCTTGGCGTCCCCTACCGCGAAGGCTTTATTAAAAACCGCTACATCGGACGCACGTTCATTATGCCAGGGCAGACCCAGCGTAAAAAATCAGTGCGCCGTAAATTAAACCCGCTGGACATTGAATTCAAGGGAAAAAACGTAATGCTGGTTGATGATTCCATTGTGCGCGGAACTACTTCAAAAGAAATTGTTCAAATGGCCAGGGACTCCGGCGCGAAAAAGGTTTATTTCGCCTCAGCCTCACCGGCTATCCGCTACCCTAATATTTACGGTATTGACATGCCTGCAGCCAACGAGCTGATTGCCCACGACAAAAGCGAAGCCGACGTTGCAAAAGCCATCGGCGCCGACCGCCTGGTCTATCAGGATCTTGAAGACCTGATCAAAGCAGTAAACACCGGCAATCCCGAGCTAAAGGAATTCGACTGCTCGGTATTTACCGGCCAGTACGTGACCGGCGCGGATGATGGCTATTTTACTGAACTTGAGGAACGTCGAGCTGATGCAAAAAAGAACAAAAAAGACAAAAAAATGGCTGCTATTGACATGTCTGACAGCGATTAGCGGATTACTGGGCATCAAACTATTAGCAACTCCACCCAGCCCGTTGACGCACCCCGTGAAGAAATCCACAGCCGCCAATGAAAATGCAAGCGGCGCAACACCTGATGCACATAAGCTGCCGGATATCGGTGCATTCAAGCCAATTCTGAACGACCTTGGCAAACGCTTTTCGCAACACTCGCTTGACCCGCTTATCATCATTTCCGCCAGCGAACAAAAGCTGTATCTCATCGAAAATAAGCGGGTCAGCGCAGGCTATGTCATTTCCACCGCCGAAGCTGGCCTCGGCAGTCGCAGCGGCAGCAACAAAACACCGCTAGGCGTACACCGGGTCGCCCAGAAGTTCGGGGATAAGGCTGCCCCGGGAACCATTTTCAAGGCGCGCCAAAACACCGGCCGCATCGCCGAAATATTGACTCAACCCGGTGCGCGCAGCAAGGCCGACAACGTCACCACGCGCATTCTGTGGCTATCCGGCATGGAGCCAGGCGTCAACAAAGGCGGTAAGGTCGATTCCCATGCGCGCTACATCTATATCCACGGCACCGATGAAGAAGGCCGGCTCGGCAAACCCGCATCGCATGGCTGCATACGCATGAGCAACCGGAACGTCATAGAACTGTTTGATAAAGTTCCCCCTGGAACCCTGGTTGATATCATTGAATAACACAGTTTCCGGATCGGCTCAAGAGCAGATTAACCAACTAGACTGGTTTGGTTCAACCTAAAATCCTCAGTTGAGCAGGCTTGAGTGTGCGGCTGTGGTGGTGCAGGTCAAGGCGTAACTGCGCGGAATGGTTATTCCCTTTCAAGCAGTTATAACGCAGGCATGCGCCATCACAGTTGTGCAATCCAGCCTGAAGCGACTTCACCCTGTAAGTGAGATTAATAATTTTCTTATATATTTAATAATTCATAAGCTTATTAGTCATTGTAGCGTTCAACTGAGGAATTTAGGTTTAAGGTTTTAAGACGCACCCGCAAACGACGAAAATCCTGTTCCGGCATACCGCCTGGCGTAATCAGCGCCGTGTAACTGGCATTGTCCAGCCCTTTGAAATTTAAAACCAGTAAAAAAGGGCTGACAAAACTGCTGACCCGCAAATTCAACTGCGCTACCCTATTCTCACCATCCTGATCCGCAATCGTCGCCAACCAGTTTTGCGCCGCATCCTGTTCAATTTGCACTACAGAACGGGACGAACGCTGCAACACATGCAGGCGATAATAATAAACGAAGGAAAAAACAATCGCGGCAAGCAAACCCAGGCGCAAAAACAAAGGAAAAGGCGGCAACAACAGCACTGCGATAACGGCGGCAAGATGCGGCGCGAGCACCAGGAGCCGGGTGAACCAGGTAGGCCTGACACTGATGCGCATCCAGACTCAATCAGACCTTACAGAGCGACGGATCGCCTGCAACAAGGGCGCGAAAGCCCGATCCGCAGGCTGCATATGCCCCATCAACAAATCAAACAAGGGATTGTCCTCATAATCCAGTAATTGCGCGAATCTCAACACATCGTCCTCATCCAGCGCAGCATAGCCATTGCGCAAAAAACCCTGAAGCAGAATATCCAGTTCCAGCATCCCCCGGCGGCATTTCCAGCGCAGGCGATTGTCTATTTCAACCTGGTTCATACAAGCAAGAACCTCTGTTCAGAAAGCGCCTAGTATAACAAAAAATCCGCCTGTTTTTCCTGATGCCGCCAGAAGCAGTCATCTCGTTATAGGAATAAAATGATGCTAGCTGCTGATGCGCTTTATTTTCAAAATAAATTACTTATAAAATGTTCGGTAACTCATTTGCAATAAGCTCTGCCTGTTTCCATAATCTGATTACCTGCACCACCGTTTAATTTATCCAGATCCCATTTTTGGGGGTTATCAATAATATATCGGGCAATGCGTTGATATTCGTTTTCATTGCGGATAATGTGTTCCCAATAATTACGTTGCCACAATTTACCGTCAAATCGTTGCCAGCCGTTATTTTTCACACCACGAATATATTCATTGGTAACAATCGATTTAAACGCCCCAACGATATCCCCAACCGCCGTAGGGGCAATCCCTTGTGGTTGCCCTGTTTTTCGTTGTGGTTGCCCTGTTTTTGGTTGTGGTTGCCCTGTTTGTGGTTGCCCTGATTGCGAATGCAATATTTTATTTTGGGCGACCTGGTTTTGGGCGACCTGGTTTTGGGCGACCACAAGGGTCGCCCCTACGGGGATTTCTAATATGGCGTGGAAATGATTGGGCATTACGCAATTTTCGTGCAATTGGATATTTGGGTATCGTTTTGTTAATGCAATCCATTGGTTTTTAACCATTGTCCCAACATTATTCAAAATCATTTCACCACCGACGATATCACCAAACAGACATTCACGGTTCTGCGTCACAATGGTGACAAAATAGAAACCCGCCTGCGAATAATCATAATTTTTTAAACGAATGGATTTTCGATGATGAATGTTTGGGTCGTATTTCATATTTTATTCATTACGCCGTAGGGGCAATCCCTTGTGGTTGCCCAAAACTATTTCGCCAGCCTGTTCCAGGTAGACACCACCGTATCCGGGTTCAGGGATACGCTGGCGATGCCCTGCTGCATAAGCCATTCGGCCAGCTCCGGGTAATCCGAGGGACCCTGGCCGCAAATACCGATGTATTTCCCTTGTTTGTTGCAGGCGTCGATGGCCATTTTGAGCATCGCCTTTACGGCGGGATTGCGTTCGTCAAAATCAGCCGCTATCAATGCGGAATCGCGATCCAGTCCCAGGGTGAGCTGGGTCATGTCATTTGAGCCGATCGAGAATCCATCAAAGTACTGTAGAAAATCGTCAGCCAGCACCGCATTGGATGGCAATTCGCACATCATGATCAAACGCAAGCCGTTTTCACCGCGCGCCAGGCCATTATCGGCGAGCAATTCGGTCACGGCTTTGGCTTCTTCAAGGGTGCGCACGAAGGGAACCATGACTTCCACATTGGTAAATCCCATCACGTTTCTGACGCGCTTGATGGCTTCGCATTCCATCTCGAAACAGGGCCTGAATTCTTTATTGATATAGCGCGCCGCGCCGCGGAAACCGATCATCGGGTTTTCTTCGCGTGGTTCGTATTTTTCACCAGCGATCAAATTGGCGTATTCATTGGACTTGAAATCCGACAGGCGCAGAATGACCGGCTTGCCATAAAATGCCGCCGCCAGGGTTGACACGCCCTCCACGATTTTATGAATGAAAAATTCACGCGGGCTATCATAGGCCAGCGAGCGCTGTTTGATGATTTGCTGCGTTTGCGGCTCCTGCAAATCCACTTCCAGCAGTGCGCGCGGATGGATGCCAATCATGTTATTGATTATGAATTCCATACGCGCCAGACCCACTCCCTGATTGGGCATCTGGCAGAAATCAAAGGCGCGATCCGGATTGCCCACATTCATCATTATTTTTAAATCCAGCGCCGGCATTCTCTCAATCTCGGTGCGGATGCATTCAAAATCCAGCAGGCCATCATACACATAGCCGGTATCGCCCTCGGCGCAGGACACAGTTACCTCACGATTATGCCTGACGGTGCTGGTCGCATCGCCACAGCCCACCACGGCGGGTACGCCCAGCTCACGCGCAATAATGGCGGCGTGACAGGTGCGCCCGCCGCGGTTGGTGACGATCGCCGAGGCGCGCTTCATGATCGGCTCCCAGTCCGGATCGGTCATATCGGTCACCAGCACATCGCCAGGCTGAATCTGATCCATATCGTCCAAGCTCATAATGACTTTGGCGGTTCCCGCACCAATGCGCCCGCCGATGGAGCGACCTTCGGTGAGCACCTTTGCGCGCTCCCTGATCTTGAAGCTCTCGACGAAACCAGATTTCCTGCTTTGCACGGTTTCAGGCCGCGCCTGTACGATATACAGCTCGCCATCAATCCCGTCCAGCGCCCATTCTATGTCCATGGGCCGTTTGTAATGCGCTTCAATTAACTGCGCATAACGCGCCAGAGTTTCGACCTGCTGGTCATTGATACAGAATATGCTCTGTTCATGCAGCTCCACATCCACGATTTTAACCGGTTCTTTGGCATTGGCGGCTTCATCGAAAATCATCTTGATCGCCTTGGTTCCAAGCGTGCGGCGCAACACGGCGGGACGACCCGCCTCCAGGGTTTGCTTATGGACATAAAACTCATCCGGGTTGACAGCGCCCTGCACCACCATTTCGCCGAGTCCGTAGCTGCCGGTTATCAGCACCACATCGCGGAAACCGGATTCGGTATCCAGGGTGAACATCACGCCGCTGGCGGCGATATCGGAGCGCACCATTTTCTGGACGCCCGCCGACAGCGCCACATTGGCGTGATCAAAATATTGATGAACGCGGTAGGCGATAGCGCGGTCGGTAAATAATGACGCAAATACCTTGCGAATGGCGACCTTGATATGGTCAACGCCCCGCACATTCAGAAAGGTTTCCTGCTGGCCGGCAAAAGAAGCATCTGGCAAATCTTCTGCGGTGGCCGAAGATCGCACCGCCCAGCTGACCTGTTTTCCGTATTGCGCTTCCAGTTTTGCATAGGCCTGATTTATGTCCGCTTCCAGGTCGCTCTGCAAGGGAACCTCCATGATCCATTCGCGAATCTGGCTTCCCGCCTGGCTCAAGGCCGCAATATCATCCACATCCAGCGCATCCAGTACCGCGTTGATGCGCTCTCCCAGTTTCTCCTGTTTGAGAAAGCCGCGGTAGGCGTCTGCGGTGGTGGCGAAGCCGCCCGGCACCTGTACGCCCAGATGCGACAAATTCTGAATCATCTCCCCCAGCGAGGCGTTTTTGCCGCCGACCTTGTCAATATCGTTAATACCCAGTTGATCCAGCCAGATGATGTTTTTAGCCATATTGATTAATCCTATTCTGCTTCAGGGTCTGTGTTGTTTGTACGCATATTCGATGAAGCGTATTGGCGCGGGGTCAAATGCATTTTCTTGACAATCAGGGTCGCCAGTTCTTCGACCGATTGCGTGGTCACATCCAGCGGCGTCAGGTTATAACGCGCATACAAGGCCTGCGCCTTCTTGATTTCCGACTGGCAGGTGCTGAGCGCCGAATAATGACTATCCGGCCGCCTTTTTTCGCGAATCTGATGCAGCCGCTGCGCGCTAATGGTGGTCGCCACCAGTTTGTCGCGGTTCTCTATTAACACATTGGGCAGATCATGCCGCTCAAAATCATCTTCTGTAATCGGGTAATTGGCGGCCTTGATGCCGTATTTGAGCGCCAGATAAAGCGAGGTGGGCGTTTTACCCGAACGCGACAGGCCAACGATAATCACATCGGCCTCATCCAGGTTTTTCATCACCATGGCGTCGTCGTGGGTAATGGTATAGTTCAGCGCATCAATGCGGGTATCGTAGGATTTCTGATTGCCCCAGCCATGGCTGATGCCGGATTCATGGCTGGGCTCGGTATTCAGGTCTTTGGACAGTTTTTTCAGATAATTTTCAAAAATTTCGTAATACAGACAACCGCCCTGTCGCCCGCATTTCTGCAATCGCGCATTGATTTCGGCAATCGGCATGGTGGCGAACACCAGCGGCTGCTCGCCATCGTGGGACGCGACTGCCGCGATTTCATCCAGTAGCGCCTGCGCCTTTTCGAGATTATCCACAAAAGGACGATGGCGGTAGCTGAACTCAATATCAGGGAATTGCGACAGCAAGCTATGCCCCAGCGTTTCGGCGGTAATGCCGGTGCTTTCCGAAACAAAAAAAACAGTGCGTTGCGGCTTGTTTTTCAACCGTCTTCCCAATAGTTGCGCCAATAAGATCGACTCTGCATCTCATCCAGTCGACTCAGGGCGCGCTTGAATTCAAATGTCAGCAATTCGCCCTGATAGATTTGATCCAGACTTACATCTGATGATAGTAGTAAAAATACATGTTGGTCGTAAAATTCATCAACTAAATTGAGAAAACGTCTGGCCGGGCCTTCTTCGCCGACGAACAGTTGCGGAATACCCGAAAGAATCACGCTTTTGTAGCGTCGGGCGATCTCAATATAATCGCTGCTGGAGCGCGGCCCGCGGCACAGGGTGTCAAAGTCGAACCAGATAACGGAATCTGTTGATTTGATCACGCTGATTTCGCGGCCATAAATCACGACTGGCTGAAGGCTGACCGCCTGCCCTTCAGCTATCCGCTCAAACTGTTGCGCCAGAATGGACTGATGCTGTTCAGCCTCCCCGGTCAAAAACACATTGTCTTCAATGTTGCGATTCAAGCGGTAATCTTTAATGCCATCCAGATGAAACACCGTGGTATTTTGTTTGAGTAATTCAATCGCGGGTAGAAAACGCTCGCGGTGCGTGCCGTTCTTATACAGCTCATCCGGCGGCCGGTTAGACGTCGTGATCAAGGCGACTCCGTTAGCAAACAGACCGCGCAGCAAGCCATGCAGCATCACCGCATCGGCAATATCCATGACATGAAACTCATCCAGACAAATCACCCGGTAGCGGCGCGCCATATCAGCGGAGAGATAATTCAGCGGGTCGGACTGTGCTGGCAAGTTCGCCAGCGCCTGATGCACATTTTCCATGAACTGATGATAGTGTAGACGCTGCTTAGAGCCGATATCCAGGCTCTCAAAGAATAAATCCATCAGCCAGGTTTTGCCGCGCCCGACATCGCCCCAAAGGTAAGCCCCCTTGACGATTTCCCTTGCGTCGCTTGACTGCGCCTGTAACTGACGGCTGATTTCCTGCAACAGCTCAATAGCCTGCGCCTGCGTCGCATCGGCCTGTAACTTCCCGTTGGCGACAAGCGATTGATAAGTCTGTTGCATTCGCCCGCTAGCCATCTAACTGCATGCCCGGAACAGAGCCAGTTGCCTGCCGTACAAGTTGTTCTTTTTGCGCTTTAGTTAGACGTTTCAGCGCAAACTCGCGCTTTCCCGCTTGTGAACGGTTGGCCAGACACTCCTGATAAACCAGTTCGACCGGCTGACGCATGCGCGTGTATTTTGCGCCCGCACCCTTTGCGCCCAGGCCGTTGTGTTCGGCGATGCGGCGTAACACGTCGGTGGTGATGCCGGTGTACAGGCTGTTATCGGCGCAACGCAGCATGTAGACAAACCAGTGGGTGGATTCTGTCAAAATAACCTCTTACGCATTGAATTTACTGCAAACTTACCACACTATAGATCAATGACTCAAAATATACCTGCGCTTAAAATCCGCAATCTGAAAAAAACCTACGACAACCGTTTCGTCGCACTCAAGGGGATAGACCTGGAAGTACAACAGGGCGACTTTTTTGCGCTGCTGGGCGCTAACGGCGCGGGCAAGTCCACCACCATTGGCGTCATTGCATCGTTGATCAACAAGACATCCGGCGAAGTGGAAGTATTCGGTCATGATCTTGACAACGAGCGCGAACAGGTCAAACAACTGATCGGACTGGTGCCGCAGGAATTTAATTTTAATATTTTCGAACCGATTTACGAGATTATCATCAACCAGGGCGGCTATTACGGCATAGAACGCGCCCAGGCGAAACAACGCGCAGAAGAACTCCTGAAATTGCTGGGTTTATGGGAAAAACGCCGAGACATCGCCAAAAACCTGTCCGGCGGAATGAAACGCCGCCTGATGATCGCGCGCGCGCTGATTCACAGCCCCAAACTGCTGATTCTGGATGAGCCGACTGCAGGCGTCGATATCGAAATCCGCCGCTCCATGTGGGAGCTGCTCACGCGGCTCAACGAGGCTGGAACCACGATTATACTCACCACCCATTATCTTGACGAAGCCGAAAGCCTGTGTCGCAACATCGCGATTATCAATCATGGCGAAGTGATCGAAAACACCAGCATGAAACAACTGCTGGCGAAACTACACACCGAAACCTTTGTGCTGGATTTGAAAGAGCCTTTGTCTGCGACGCCGACAATCGAAGACCTACTCATCAGGCAACGCGATGAACACACACTGGAAGTCGAACTGGACAAGAGCCGCTCCCTGAATTTCATGTTTGAAAAACTGGATGAACACGGCCTCAAAGTCATGAGTATGCGCAATAAAAGCAACCGTCTGGAAGAACTTTTTATGAATATGGTTGAAGGCGATAACACACAAAAAAAGGATAACAGACGGGAGGCGGATGCATGAATACAGGCCAGAAACTCACGGCGCTGAAAACCATCCTGATCAAGGAAATTCTGCGCTTTTCACGCATCTGGATTCAAACCATCCTGCCGCCTGCGATTACCATGTCGCTATATTTTATCATTTTCGGCAATCTGATCGGCAAGGCGATCGGCGAGATGGACGGCTTCAAATACATCGACTACATCATCCCCGGCCTGATCATGATGGCGGTGATCACCAACTCCTACTCCAACGTGGTTTCTTCCTTTTTTAGCGCCAAGCTGCACGGCAATATTCAGGAACTGCTGATCTCGCCAACGCCTAATTATATTATTCTGCTCGGCTATGTCGGCGGTGGCATGGCGCGCGGTCTGATGGTCGGTCTGGTGGTCACGCTGGTATCCTTGTTTTTCTCCACCCTGGAAATCAAGCACCTGCTGTTCACCATCCTCATCGTCACCATGACATCCATGCTGTTTTCCATTGCCGGGCTGATCAATGCGGTGTACGCCAAAACGTTTGACGCGATCAACATCGTGCCAACCTTTGTCCTTACACCCCTCACCTACCTCGGCGGGGTATTTTATTCGATCAATATGCTTTCCGAATTCTGGCAAGGGGTCTCGCTCGCCAACCCGGTTCTCTACATGGTCAACGGCTTTCGTTATGGCATACTTGGCGTTTCAGACATCAGCCCGCTGGCCAGCTTTGGTTTACTGGTCGTATTTACCGGCGCCTTGTTCCTGTTTGCGCTAAGGCTGTTGAATAAAGGGACGGGAATACGCAGCTAGCGAATCAAACAATCAAATAAACCCCAGCCACCATCAGCAGACCGGCGAACAGGTTTTTAGTAAGCCCCTGTTCGCCAAACCAGATTGCGCCATAGACAATGCCGAACAGCAGGCTCATCCGTTTTACCGCGATCATGTAAGCCACTTCTGCATTTTCTAGCGCATAAAAATGGCTAACGACCATACCGGCCATCATCAAGCCAATTGACAGACCCGCCCAGGGGTGTCTTGCAGCAACCCTGAATGCGCTTTTATCGTGGAACAGAAACAGCAACGATGTCGCAGAACCCAGCACCACAAAATAAAACGGGCCGAAAAAGGCCGGTTCGACCGGCGGCTGCATGGCCGCCTTGCCCATCACCGAGGTAACGCTGTAAATCGCCGCGACCAGCAACATCAGACGCGAGCCTTTCTGCCGAAATATGGCGCGAAACGGCGCAATCAAGTCAGGTCGCACGCCATTTTTCCCGGCTTCAAGGTTCAGTAGCCAGGCTCCCGCGACAATCAGCAGAATGCCAAGCAAACCAATCAGGCTGACGGTTTCTCCCAGTATCAGATACCCCGTGATGGTATTAAACGCAGGCGTAAAGGCCAGGTACGGCAAGGTCAACGTCAGCGGCGATTCTGTAATCGCGCGCATGTAAAGCAACATAGCGCCGATTTCCAACGGGATCAGCATCAGCACCCAGCCCCAGAAGCGCAGATCCAGCGCCGGCCAGGGCTGCATCAGCAATAGCGGCAATAGCAAAAAACCGGATATGCCGAAGCGAATCAGCGCCATCTCAGAGGCGCGGGCCTCAGACAAATAGCGTTTTGTAAGCGCATCCGCCGTGGCCAGAAAAAAGGCGGACAACAGCGCCAGCGCGACCCAGTTCATATCTTATCTTGTCCATCAGACATGCGTTTAAACGTTTCGCGCCAGACTGGATGCGCCTCCAGCAGCTTCAGCGCATCCTGCAACAAGGTCTTGCCCGGTTCCATATGAAACCAGGTGGACAGACCGGAGGGATGCGGCAAGGCGATGCAGTCGGCGTTCAGATGCTCGCTGTCGAGTACAAACTGCTGGCCTACCACATCGGCCAGTTTGTTCGCCTTGAGATATTGCGTAATCGCCAGCTTGCCTACCGGAATAATCAGTTTAGGCTGCATGATCTGATATTCCTGTTCCAGCCAGTAGCGACAGTTGGCGATTTCGTTCCTGACCGGTACGCGGTCGCCGCCGCCTTTTGGATTTTTTCCGGGAAAACAACGACAGACCGCCGCCATGTACGCCTTGTTGCGAAATGTCTGTTCATCCACGCCGATGGACTCAAACCATTTGAACAGCGTTTTCCCCGCCGTCCAGGCAAACGGCCTGCCGAGTTTTGGTTCCTTGTCGCCGGGCGCCTGCCCTACCAGCATGATTTGGGAAGCGACAGGCTGGCAAGTCACCGACGGCCCGCTCATCTGCTCACATCGCGCACAGTTGCGCAATGCTTCCTGATGTTTGACAATCTGTTCCTTACGACTTTTCATAGATGCTATGATGCCTGTACCAGCATGAAAAACAACAGCTTCCTTGGGCTTAACGAATATAAATGTCAAAACGACTTCACCACGGACAAACACAAATCAGGAATTACCAGAAAGCGCTACGCCTGTTCTGGGGCAAGGTCTACCGCGACGGCGGAAGAACGCTTTACAGCCTGCAATATTTCGGCCCGACCAAACCCGACTGGATCAATGTCGAACATGTATTTCCAATGGCATGGGTAATAAAGGATTTGGCAAAACACAAACAGTGCTTTGACCGGCGCGACTGCCGTAAAAAATCAGCGCGCTTCAACCAGATCGAATCGGATCTGCACAACCTTTACCCCAGCCGCCGCGACCTCAATATGCTGCGCAGCAGCTACCGCTTTGGCGTCATCAAGGGCGAATTGCGCGTATTCCCCGAATTTGATTTTGAAATCAACAGCAAATACAACCTGATTGAACCTGCGCCCGCCAGCCAGGGAGAAGTGGCGCGCTGCATGTTTTACATGGCCGACGCCTACCAGCTTAAATTATTTTCAAAACAGGCGAAAACACTCGCCTACTGGAACAAAATCGACCAGCCCAGCAAGGAGGAAAAACGCCGCAACGACTTGATCGAAGAGCTACAGGGAACGCGCAACCTGTTTATTGACTACCCGGAAAAAGTGCGCAAGGTGAAAACCGTATGAAACAACTGCTGAGCGGATTGATCATCAATGCTTAAACAACGACTCATCAACCTCATCCTGACGCCGATAATACTCGGCTACATCATCTTTGAAGAACTGGTGTGGGAGCGCCTTGCCCAGCCCATCATCCGGCTTATTACACGGCTCAAGCTGTTGCACAAACTCGAAAACTACCTGAAAACCGCGAACAGCAAGTTGATTCTGATTATTTTTGTGCTGCTGTTTGTTTCGGTGGAATTGCTTGGCATGTTCGCCGCCAGCCTGTTCCTGCAAACCAAGGTCGTGCACGGCATCGTGGTCTATGCCGCCAAAGTCCCGGTTTCGGCCTTTACCTTCTGGCTGTTTAACGCCACGCGTCACAAACTCATGGAATTTGAGTGGTTTAAGCGCGCCTACCAACTGGTGATGCGCTTTATCGACATCATCACGCATTCGGACATCTACGCGCGCATCAAGGCGCTGAGCGCCAGATTAAAAGACTATTTGAAACAAAAACTGAGCAGCGATAAAAGCCTTATCATGGATTTCGTTAAAAACAAGGTGCAGGCGACGTATCGGCGTTTGAAAACGCTGGTAAATAGAAAACTTTGAGTTACTTTATTTGAGTTATTTTAAACATTAAGAAAAATTACCAACTACTTGCGAACAAGAAATGTAAGGCCTGTTACTGATTTTGCCAATACATTAGGCGCAATGAAGCTTGTTTATTTCAATGGGGTGAAAAAATAAAACCGTGCCTTTATTAACTGAAACAAATGATAAACTTCGCCCATTGGCAAGGCAATATCTTGGTATTTTTG
>JANTHA010000012.1 GCA_024762625.1 Thiotrichaceae bacterium | reverse complement strand
CAACAGATATTCCCGCTGATCATAGATTTTATTAGGAGGCAATAATGGCTGATATTAAGAAGTACCCAACGCCGATGCTTGATGTTCTGGAAGATGGCCCGTGGCCGAGTTTCATAAGCGGTTTTAAAAACTTGCGTGATAATCACCCCGATTCGCGCATTAATAATGTAATCAATGGATTGATGGGGCAGCTTGAGCACTCCTATGAAACTAAGATGGGTTACTGGAAAGGCGGAACGATTTCCGTATTCGGTTATGGCGGCGGTATTATTCCCCGTTTTTCTGAAGTCGGCGATTCATTCCCTGAGTCCAAGGAATTCCACACCTTGCGCGTACAGCCTACGCCTGGTAATTACTACACCACAGACATGATGCGTCAGCTTGCTGAAAGCTGGGAGAAGTATGGTTCTGGTTTGCAAACCTTCCATGGTCAGACAGGCAACATCATGTTTATCGGTGCGGATAACGATAGCTTCCAGCACTTCTTTGATGAAATCAATGATTATGGTTGGGATCTGGGCGGCGCCGGTCCATGTGTGCGTACGGCAATGTCATGCGTTGGCGCGGCTCGTTGTGAGCAGTCCAACTGTAACGAGCATGCGATACACCGTCATCTGGTTAACAACTTTACAGACGATGTTCATCGTCCGGCGCTTCCTTATAAGTTCAAGTTCAAGGTTTCGGGTTGTCCTAACGATTGCCAGAATGCGATTGAGCGAGCTGATTTTGCGGTTATCGGCACATGGAGAGATCACAAGAAAATTGATCAGGACGCATGGAAAGCCTTTGTAGATGAAAAAGGCGTCGACTACGTAATGGATAATGTAATTTCACGTTGTCATTCCAAGTCGCTTTCATTGGGTGAGGACAACTCATTGATTGCTGACGAAAGCAACTGTGTGCGCTCCATGCACTGTATGAATGTTGTGCCCAAGGCAATCAGCCCGGGTGATGATAAAGGCGTTACCATTCTTTGTGGCGGTAAGAGAACTCTGAAAATCGGCGATTTGATGGGTACGGTTCTTGTGCCATTCATGAAGCTGGAGACGACCGAAGATTATGAAAAAATCGTTGAGCTTGCAGAAGAGATTATTGATTTCTGGGCCGAGAACGGTCTTGAGCATGAGCGCACCGGTGAGATGATTGAGCGTATTGGTCTGGTCAACTTCCTTGAAGGTATTGGCGTAGATCCTGATCCAAACATGATCGCTCGTCCACGTAACGTATCGTATGTGCGTACCGATGGCTGGGATGAGGCGGCGGAAGAATGGTTTAACCGCAAGCGTGAAGAAAAAGCTGCGGGCTAACTCAATCTCTTGAGCCGGTGTTGGATAATGCCGGTGAGTTTATATTTAATCATAAGCAGGCGACCGTGAAGGACGCCTCGCTTTAAAAGAAACAAATTTTTAGGAGCTAAATATGGCAGCACCAGAAATGCGCGAGCCGATTGAATCAGGTTGTCCTGACGGCTTTCAATATATGCATCCAACCATGCGTCGTAACTTCGGTTTGTGGGCGTATCATGAAGATCCACAGCCAGGCGTCATGGTTCATGTTGCAAAGAATGGCGACAAGATATGGACAGTAAAGGCGGGAACCCAGCGAATCCTGGATGTTTTCACTTTGCGTGATCTAATGGATATTGCTGATGAATATGCAGATGGTTATGTACGCTTTACCATTCGCAGCAATATCGAATTCTATACAGACGACGAGTCCAAGGTACAGCCTCTGGTTGATAAATTAAAAGATAAAGGCTATGCGGTTGGCGGAACCCGTAACTCGGTTGCTTCTATCTCACATACCCAGGGTTGGTTGCACTGTGATATTCCTGGAACGGACGCCTCAGGCGTTGTTAAGTCCATGATGGATGAGCTGTATGACGAGTTCACTAACTGGAATATGCCGAACCGTGTACACATTACAACTTCCTGTTGCCAGATTAACTGTGGCGGCCAGGGCGATATCGCAATTAATGTGCAGCACACCAAGCCGCCCAAGATTGATCATACCTTAGTGGGTAATGTGTGTGAGCGTCCTTCGGTTGTTGCGCGTTGTCCAGTGGCGGCGATTCGTCCCGCGATGGTTGATGGCGAGCCTTCACTGGAAGTCGATGAGAAAAAATGTATTTGTTGTGGCGCTTGTTATCCTCCCTGTCCGCCAATGCAGATTAATGATCATGAGTTTACTCAGTTGGCAATCTGGATCGGCGGCAACCACTCTAATGCACGCGGTAAACCAACCTTCCAACGTTTAGTAGCTGCGGGTATTCCTAACAATCCTCCTCGCTGGCCTGAGGCGACTGCAGTAGTCAAGAAAATTCTTGAATGCTATAAGGAAGGCGCGCGTGATTGGGAGCGGATCAATGAATGGGTTGAGCGTATTGGATGGCCTCGCTTCTTCGAAGTGACCGGTTTGCCATTTACAAAATATCATATTGATAACTGGCGCGGCGCACGTGCTAACCTGAATTCATCAACTCATATCCGTTTCTAAGGAGTCGTTAGATGAAATTCACAATTATGATTAATGAAGGGCCTTATCAGCATCAGTCTTCTGATTCGGCTCTGCAGTTTGCGCGCGCAGTACTGGCGCAGGGACATGAGATTTTCCGTGTGTTCTTTTACCATGATGGCGTGTATAACGGTACGCGTTTAAGTGTTCCTCCGGCAGATGATCGTCAATTGCAAAAAGAATGGTCTGAACTGGCTATTGAGCATAATCTTGATCTGGTTCTGTGTATCGCCGCAGCGCAGCGTCGCGGCATTATGGATGCAGATGAAGCCAAGCGCCAGGGTCTGGATGCCGATAATATCATTGAAGGTTTCCGTATTTCCGGTCTTGGTCAGTTGATCGAAGGCGGCATACAGTCAGACCGCACCATTGTATTTGGCGATTAAGGGAGATTAATAAAATGTCAACGAAAAAATTCATGTTTGTTAATCGTAAGGCCCCTTATGGCACCGTTTATGCGCTGGAGTCACTTGAAGTGGTGTTAATCTCGGCGGCGTTTGAGCAGGATGTTTCACTGGCTTTTCTTGATGATGGCGTATATCAGATCACCAAGGGCCAGAATACAGAAGGTATTGGCCAAAAGAACTTTTCCAGTACTTATAAGGCGCTTGGCGATTACGAGATCAAGAAGCTCTATGTAGAAAAAGAGTCGCTTGAGGAGCGCGGCCTGACGCCGGATGATCTGATGGATCTGGTATGGGAAGATGAGGATGATGACTGGGCGGAGAAGCCTTCCATTATTCTGGTCGATCGCGCTGAAATGGCGGATGTCATGGCTGAACAAGAAGTGACATTAAGTTTTTAACACCAATCTGACGGAGAATATTGAACATGGCAATGCTACATATTGTAAACAAGTCACCGTTTGAAAGGGTGTCTTTTAGAAGTTGTTTGAATCACGCAAAGCCGGGTGACTCAATTTTGATGATCGAAGATGCTGCGGTAGCGGCTATCGAAGGAACATCATTTACAGAGAAGCTTAAAGAAGCAATGACTGATAAGTCAGTGTATGTTTTAGGTGGCGATCTTGCGGCGCGTGGTTTAAGTGAAGATCGTATGATCGACGGTATCAAAAGCGTTGATTATGCAGGTTTTGTCGACTTAACCGTAGAAAATGAGACGACGCAAAGCTGGCTATAACCTGTAACGTATTTACTGGCTTATTTTTGACAATGGGCAAACAGATAAAAACGATACGATTTTTAGCTATATTTTAAATTTTTGGAAAAATAGGAGAGCTCAGATGGCACTCGAAGTAGATGGTCAATCAATCGAACTAGACGAAGAAGGTTATTTAGTAGATCTTAGCGCATGGACGCCAGAAGTTGCAAAGGCGCTTGCAGCTGCTGAAGATGTGGAGTTAACAGACGAGCATTGGGATATTATTAATTTCCTTCGCGAATATTATGAAGAATATCAAATTGCGCCTGCGGTGCGCGTACTGACTAAAGCGGTTGGTAAGCGTCTGGGTAAAGACAAGGGTAATTCAAAGTACCTGTATTCTTTATTCCCATATGGTCCTGGTAAACAAGCATGTAAGTATGCAGGATTGCCTAAACCAACAGGTTGCGTATAACTCCGCGTTTTTTAAATAGTATTTACGCGTGAATTAGCGGTCAGTAAGAATGTTGTTACTGATCTTTGGAGAGATTGGGGCGTCTAGTCCCGATCTCTTTCAAAAGCTTATAGAGATAAATGTAATCATATAGAGTTTCCTTGAGTGCTCTGTAAGTTTCTGAAAGAGAAGAATTTTTAGGAGTGCAAATGGCCATCGGCGTTATTTATGCAGTATTGTTCTGGGCTGCAACTTTAGTACTGGTTCTGGGTGTCGCCAATAAAGTGCTTATTTATTGGAAGACTCCTGCGCCACTTAAAATACCAACAACACCTGCGCCCATTACCAGAAGTGGCGTAGTTGTCAGAATGATGTCCGAAGTATTTCTTTTCAAGAGCTTGTATCGTTCCGATAAATTGCTGTGGGCGCTGGGATTTGCTTTCCACTATTCAATGTTGTTTATTGTTATTCGCCATTTCCGGTATGTGCTTGACCCAGTCTGGAGCGTCATTCAATTTATGCAGCCTATAGGACGCTATGCTGCTTTTGTTTTTGTGCTGGCTTTATTAGGCCTTCTGGCGCGCCGTATCTTCATTGATCGCGTACGCTATATTACATCGCCTTCTGACAGGGCAATGCTGGGTCTTCTGATATTTATTGGTTTGTCAGGCATGACTATGTCGTTCTTTGGCGGCCATACTGATATTGTAATGGTTAAGGAGTTTTTCACTGGCCTGATAACCTTCGACCTGAAGCCCTTACCTGCCGATGCGCCTTTACTGATACATCTTGGTCTGGTGTTAATCTTAATGTTTATTTTTCCAATTAGTAAACTACTGCATGCGCCCGGAATTTTCTTCAGTCCAACCCGGAATCAGGTCGATAACCCGCGTGAAAAGCGTCACCTTTCACCATGGGCCGCCGAACTTGAAAAACAGGGCAAAATGTACCTGGACGAACTGGACTAATCCAAGGACTGTGGAGATTATAATAAATGGCTGATTACGAAATACCTAAAATCACTGGCGAAGAAGGGATACTTGAGATTCCCCACATCCAGCCGGATGCAATGAAGTCCCATGGTCCCTGGATTTCAAAACATGAATTTCAGGAATACATGCATTTTCCGACTGATTTCAAAATGCCGGAAAGCGTTGAGCATTATGGCGATGCGGATACTCTGGTTGAAAACTGGAAAGAACGCGCACTTGCTAAAATGGCCGATTTGAAAGGGCGCTATCGTTCTTTGCAGGTGTATCTGGATATTTGTGTTAAATGTGGCGCTTGTACCGATAAATGTCATTATTTCCTGGGTACAACAGATCCCAAGAATATGCCGGTAGCTCGTCAGGATTTATTAAGAAAAGTTTACCGTCGTTACTTCACGTTTGCAGGAAAGTTTTTTGCAAAACTGGGTATGCCTGGTTTTGTCGGCGGCGCTGAACTAACAGAAGACGTAGTCAAAGACTGGTATAACTACTATCACCAGTGCTCTCAGTGTCGTCGCTGTTCTGTATTTTGCCCTTATGGCATTGATACAGCAGAAATTTCCATGGCTGCACGTGAAATTCTTGATCATATCGGCATGGGACAAAAGTACTGTACCGAGATCATGGGCAAGGTTCACAAGATTGGCAATAACCTGGGGCTACCCGGTGGCGCGCTTGCCGATACACTGGAAGGTCTTGAAGAAGACATTTACGACGACACAGGCGTCGAAGTGAAACTTCCGATGGACAAGAAAGGAGCTGATATTCTCCTGGTAACCCCTTCCGCTGATTTTTTTGCTGAACCGCATGTTGATGGTTTGATGGGCTATGCGAAAGTTTTCCACGAGTTGGGCCTTGACTGGACCTTAAGCTCCTATGCATCAGAAGGCGCAAACTTCGGCATGTTTATTGGCAGCTATGAAAATATGCGTAAAATTTCATTGCGCGTTCGTAAAGCTGCGATTGATCTCGGCGTTAAGCGCATCGTTTTCGGCGAATGTGGTCATGCGTGGCGCGTTGCCTACAGTTTTTTGAATACGCTGGCCGGGCCTTTCGATTTTCTCGATCAAAATTACCCGATACCACAACATGTGCTGGAAATTACAGAACCTGCATTGGCTGCCGGAAAATTGAATATTGATAAGTCGCTTAATGATGATATGACGCTGACTTTCCACGATTCATGTAATATTGCGCGCGGCTCCAGAATGGGTGATAAACCCGGTGGGCAATTTGAAATTCCACGTAATGTCATCAAGGCGGTGTGTAATAATTTTGTCGATATGCCGGCTGATACCATTCACGACGCTACCTATTGTTGTGGCGGCGGCGGCGGTATCCTGACCGATGATCTGATGGAGGTGCGCGTCAAGGGAGCGCAGCCCCGCATGGAAGCGTTAAAATATGTTACAGACCATCATGGCGTCACTCACATGGCTGCAATTTGCGCTATTTGTAAATCGCAATTTACCAAAGTAATTCCTTACTATGGTTTCACGATGGATCAAATCGTTAGTGTTCATCAGCTAGTAAGTAATGCATTGATTTTGACGGGTCAGTTAACGGAAGAAGAGATGGAAGCCAAGGAAGCGGCTGAAGAAGCAGAAAGACTGGCCGCCAAGGAAGCACGGGAAAAGGCTGCCGCAGAAAAAGCAGCTGCAGAGAAAGAATCGAAAGATTAGGCGCAATGAAGAAATGCAAATTAACGCAAAGTAAAACAGAAACAAATTTTAACTGAACATACTGAAAAGTAAGCTCTGCGAGATAACTGGCAGATATGAATTTGAGATTTTAACAGACTTTTAATTTTGCACGACTCACGCGGTCGAGTGAATAAACAAGGAGAATAAGCATGGCAACTTCACCTGATGATAAGACATTAGAAGGTTTTACATTCCGCCGTTTTGAAGACGGTGATGATACCTGGGATAGTATGGAAGAAAAAATCTTCGTGGAAGATACTTCTTATAAATGTCCTACCTATATTCAAAAAACGCCTCCCTGTCAGGGTAGTTGTCCATCAGGTGAGGATATTCGCGGCTGGTTGCAGATCGTACGCGGTATTGAAAAGCCCGCAGGCGAAATGACCATGCAGGAATATGCTTTCCGCCGTTCAACAACAGCAAACCCGTTCCCGTCAATGATGGGTCGCGTTTGTCCGGCGCCTTGTCAGGATGGTTGTAACCGCAATGATGTTGATGATTTTGTTGGCATCAACTCGGTTGAGCAATTTATCGGAGATTCCGCTATTGATGCGGGTCTGACTTTCGATGATTCAGCGCCTTTATCCGGAAAAAAAGTCGCCATCATCGGAGGCGGCGTAGCCGGCATGGCTGCAGCTTACCAGTTGCGTAAAATGGGTCACACGTCAACCATATTTGATGATCATGAACAATTAGGTGGTATGGCGCGTTACGGCATACCCGGTTATCGTGTGCCTCGTGACAAGATGGATGCCGAGATTGAACGTATTACCAATATGGACGGTGTCGATGTCAAGCTGAACACTCGCGTAGGCAAGGATGTCTCCGTTGAAGACCTGGAAAAGGAATACGATGCGATTCTCTGGGCGCTCGGTTGTAAAAAAGGTCGCGGACTGTTTGTTGATAACTGGGATGAGGTTCCCAACGCGGTGACTGCGGTTGAATTCCTGGAGGCATTCAATCTGGGTAATATGAAGTATACAGCGCCCAAGGTTGTGTGTGTGGGCGGCGGCGACACCTCAATCGACGTGGTATCGGTTTCTCGTCGTATCGGTACGTTACCTGATTATAATGAGCATCCAGAAGATACGGCGACTGGCAAGGCCAAGCACGATGCTGAACCAGCCAACAAAGCGCCTTGTGAAGTGACTTTGACATCATTGTTCCCGCTGGATCAGATGACTGCTGCTGAACACGAAGTACAGGATGCGTTGAAAGAAGGCGTTACCATTCTGACTGAAGTCATGCCGACCGAAATCGTCGTTGATGAAAACGGACGCGCTACTGGCCTTAAAGTCGTTGAAGCCGTGATGGAAGGCAATGTGCCTAAACCTGTTGAAGGCGGTAAAGAAACATTAATTGAAGCTGATTTGATTGTATCCGCGATTGGTCAGTTTGGCGATCTTGATGGCGTTGAAGACTTTGGAAACGACCGCAACGCTATTGATGCGGATAACTTTTATCAGGTTCCCGGAAAGGAAGGTCATTTCGTGGCGGGCGACATCGTTCGTCCTCATCTTTTGACAACAGCAATTGGTCAGGCTTCCATTGCGGCTGAATCCATTGATCATTATCTCAAACATGAGAAAATGAAAAAACGTCCAAAGGTTGATAAGCATCACTTTGATCTGCTTGATAAATTGAAGGAATTCAACCTTGCGCCCAAGAGTTTCGAAGAAGGTAAAGAAGAAGACTTGCGCGGCACAGACAAAGATGATTTTGCCGTGCATAACTTTGATGATCGTTCCGAGCATGAAATTGTTTCTTCAAGCGAATTATTCCTTGGCCACTTTGAGAAGGTTGATCGCATCAAACGTAGTGAAGATGTGCCGAGTGAATCCGAAGTACTGGGACATTTCACGGAACGTATGAAAGGCCTCGAAGAGCAGCAGGCGATTGATGAAGCAGAGCGCTGCATGAGTTGTGGTTTGTGTTTTGAGTGCGATAACTGTGTAATTTATTGTCCTCAGGATGCGGTATTCCGCGTCAACAAGGCTAAATCCACGACGGGCCGCTATGTCGATACTGACTATTCACGCTGTGTGGGTTGCCATATATGTGCTGATGTTTGCCCTACTGGCTACATTGAAATGGGATTAGGCGCTTAAGCCAGTCTGATTTCAGAGGATTATTTTGATCAGCCAACTCCGAATGATTCTTTCATTCGGAGTACGGCGCATACGTTCAGGAATAACTATGTTCAGTACATTATTCAAAATCAGCGGAAATTCCAGAAGAAGTCCCAAATGGTTCACTGTATCTTTGGCGATGCTGATGCTTGTTGCGTTAGGATCCGGTCTCAGCGGTTGTGATAGCGAACCTCCCAAGTTAATGAAAGCGGTTAAGCAGTTTAAAACCGACAAAGAACTTGAAGAGCATATGTCCCATATCCGTAAGGATCACATGGAACTGTTAAGACACAAGCGTGATAAGACCATGTATCTGGGTATCCGCACCAAAACGAATAGTTTAAAGGCCTGTATTAACTGCCATGTGCCAGAGCAGCATAATGGCAAAATTTTGCGCCATACGGATCCTGAGCATTTTTGTGCAACCTGCCATAATTATGTTTCAGCCGACCCTGACTGTTTTCAATGTCATGTCGACCATCCGGTTAAACAGGATGTCGCCAAACACTCTGAAACGGACTCTTTTACACACAAGCCCGAAGTGGCGACATTCAATACTGTTGAATCGCAAGCCTCTGAAAAATCTGTTGCGTTGGCGGATGTTTCGACAAAAAGCGCAGAAAGCGAAGTAGTGACAGGAGAAACAAGCAGTGAATAATATTGATTCTTATCGTCGCAGGTTTCTATCCGGTATAGGCGTTGTGGCAGGCGCAACTGCTGCAGTGTCTATTGCTCCTGGCGTATTTTTACGCGATGTCCAGGCAAAACCAGCGGATCAGCCTATTAGCAGTAAAGTTCGCTGGGGTATGCTGATTGATATTAACAAACTTGAAGATGGCGGCGATGCCTGTATTGCGGCCTGTAAAAAAGAGCATGGCTGGGGTGAAGAAGAACACTCTAACGATGAACAGAAAGCGCAGTGGATCAGAAAGGTTAAGGTAACCGAGAAGCTAACAGGTCACAGTTTCAGTTTGCCTGTCATGTGTCAGCATTGTGAAACGCCGCCCTGTGTTGATGTCTGTCCAACAGGCGCCTCCATGAAGCGCGCCGATGGCATTGTGCAGGTCAACAAACATATTTGTATCGGTTGTCGTTATTGCATGATGGCCTGTCCCTACAAGGCGCGTAGTTTTGTTCATGAAACCCTGATTGATCAACTGCCGGATACTCCGCGCGGCAAGGGTACGGTAGAATCATGCAATATGTGTGTTAACCGTGTGGATGAAGGTAAAAATCCCGCCTGTGTCGATGCCGCGCCTCACGCCTTATTGTTTGGCGATTTGAATGATCCAGAGAGTCCCATCAGTCAGGCGCTAAAGAAATATGGCGGTAGCCAGATCCGCGCTGATCTCGGCTTGAATACGGGCGTCCGCTACTGGGGCATATAGTAACTTTAAGGAACCTGATTTAGGAAGCTAGCACATGGCTACAAAAGCAATTTTTAGTGAAGTCAAAAATAACGGCATCGGTTACTGGGGTATTTTGGGTCTTCTTGGTCTTCTGGTTCTGGGCGGCCTGGCATCCGCCTTGTATATGGAACACCATGGGCATTATGTCACCGGCATGAATAATCAGATCGTCTGGGGTATGCCTCATGTCTTCGCGATCTTTCTTATTGTCGCCTCTTCGGGTGCGGCCAATGTAGCCACAGTTGGCACGGTATTTGGTAAAAAAGTCTATCAGCCATTGGGGCGTTTGTCGGCGTTTCTCGCTGCTGCCCTGTTAATCGGCGGTCTGCTCATTTTGTTGCTTGATCTTGGCGATATGGCTCATGTGATTGAGATGGGATATGGTTATCTTAATTTCAAGTCTATCTTTGCCTGGAATATGATACTTTATTCTGGTTTTATAGCGATTCTTGCGGTCTATCTGTGGACCATGATGGCGCGCAGTAAGACGCCAAGGTCTTTGTATTATCCGGTTGGCGTACTCAATATGATATGGCGTTTTCTGCTAACCATGGGTACGGGCTCCATTCTTGGTTGGCTGGTAGCCCGTCAGTATTATGATGCTGCGATTCTTGCGCCTTTATTCATTATTGCTTCCTATGTATTTGGCACGGCCCTAAATATCCTGTTAGTCATGGCGACATACAAATTAACGGGCCGCGAGCTAGGCGACGCTGTATTAAACCGTCTGCGTTATTCTCTAGCGATTTTCATAGCGCTGACCATGTTTTTCGAGTTTATGCGTCACCTGACCAATTTATACGCCACGGAGCATCATGGCATAGAGGCGTTTATTCTTAGCGGCGAATTCTCCGGCATGTTCTGGTTTGGCGAAGTCTTTATAGGCGCCGTGGTTCCCATGTTTTTAATCTGGTGCCGTTTCCTGAAAAATAACCGAACTGCGCTTGCCACAGCGGCAATTTTAGCGGTGTTGGGCGGTTTCTTTTTCGTCTATGTTAATCTGATTGGTGGTCAGTCCTATCCTCTGATCATGTTCCCTAACGCCGAAGTATCAAGTAGTTATTTTGATGGCGCTGTAAATCAGTATTCATCAACTTTTCCAGAATTCATGCTGGGCGTTGGCGGATTCGCTCTATCCATTGCCATCGTTGTTTTCGGCATGAAGATTTTGAGATTAACGCCTGTCAGTCTTGCGGATTCAGTTGTTGACCCGCATTATAAAAATGATTGAACATATAAGTCATTCATTCTAATAAAAAACCCCTGTACAGGGGTTTTTTTGTGCATTGATTAAATGCCTGCAACTTGTTTTTGGGTCTATAATTGTAAATTGTAGTGTTGAAACTTAAAAAATAATGATGAAGATGAATAATCGAAAATCCGTCGTATCACTGATTGTACTCTCTCTTCTTGTCTTGACTGCCTGTAGTAGCAATTATTCCGGTTCGGCTTATACCTATCCCCCTGCGGGTACAAAATTGATCTTGAAACAAACTCTGACTGTATTGCCAGGTAGAGCGGGATTGTATATTCAGGATGGACTGGATAAAGCGGGTAAACACAGTCGCTTCAAACCTTTTTGCACGATTCGTTTCAGGAATGTTGCAGCGGCGTCGCGCCATATTGTCCCGGATATATTCATCGTCAAAAACAGCCGTGTAGAAATGCGTCTGATTGCCGCTAATTCATTGCAACAGCGACAACTAAAACAACAGCGCTTGTTCAGAACTGTCTCATATCGATTGGTCGATAGCACGCCATCCGACATACTTGAGGTCGTTACAATGAGAGTCCATTCGCCAAAAAACCCTGGCGTTTTTCTTATGGAATGCGGCGGCGTTGAAAATAGTCCTTCCGAAGTGGAACCGCCTACCCTGGGCGATATCAGAATGGCTCTGGGTGGGATCATGTCGCTTCAGCTTCCTGCTCCTGGCAGGTGATCTTCGCCGTTTATCTTGCTATTATCCAGAACAATAATAGCGCTTGCTGTTATCCTTTCTTATTTTAAACGGTCTGTTTTACATGAAAATTATAAGCCTGTTAATGATCAGCCTGCTACTCGCTGCTTGCGATGGCATCACGGTTGATGAAACCTCTTTTGGAACTGATACGAATCGGTTTACATCCGCCGAATTGACAGAGAGGGTTTTTTTCTCTGAAAAAGTCCGTGAGCGAAATGTTCAGAACGGCTTTATACTGCTGTTCAAAGACAATAGCAATGTCGAAGAAATTGGTTTTGTCCTGAATAGCGACACGCGAGCGCTGGACGGGCAATATAGCTGGGATATCGTTAATGATAAATTGCAGCTTACTTACCCATCAAGCATTGTCTGTACATCGGAAAAGGAAGACGATGATAACCAGAAAATCACTGTAAAAAATGCGGTTTGTACGGGCGGAAGCCCAACCAATGCAAAGATCCAGGGAATCATTTACAAAGCTATTTCGTTAACGTCATCCAGCCTGTCCGGACGCACAGTCACGATTGAGATTGAAGGCAATCAGGAAGTCCTGGACTTTAACAGCGATGGTTCATTTCTATTGACCAAGAAAGAAAATGAGCTGAGCATCTCCACAGAAAACGGCGTTTACAAGGATTCGGTTTATACCAATGTCATGCGTCTTGAGTTTCCTGATTCAAATGAATACGCCTTGCTAATCCTGATGGAGGGCAGTCTTTCAAGCGGCCAGTTGCTTGATTTGCGTTATAACCTTGCGGACAACAAACTTCAGGCGGTGCGTATTTATGCTATAGGTACAAATGATGTGTGGAAAGTCGATGAATTATTCAGCGCCATCAATACGGATAACTAAGCTTTGCTGATTAGCGCCGTTTAGTTTTCCAGCTTCGTACAAGCCCCGGCTTATTTGACCCGCATGCCCGGTTTAGCGCCATCATCTGGTTGCAGTATGTAAAGCTCTTTGCCGCCGGGGCCGGCCGCGAGCACCATCCCTTCGGAAACGCCAAAGCGCATTTTGCGCGGTGCAAGGTTGGCGACCATCACGGTGAGTTTTCCTTCCAGATCCGCCGGTTCATAGGCTGACTTGATGCCAGCGAATACATTGCGCTGCACATCGCCATTGTCGTCCAGCGCAAGAGTGAGTTGCAATAGCTTGTCTGCGCCTTTGACATGCTCAGCCTTGATGATTTTAACCACGCGCAGGTCGATTTTGGCGAAATCATCATACTCAATAACCGGGCTGATCGGGTCTTTATCAATTTCCAGGTCGCCTGTTTCATTGTTGTTGTCCGTCCTGTCATTGAGGGCGGCTGCCTCGGCGAGTAACGCCTTATTTGCTTCCAGCATGGTGTCAACCCGGTCTTTTTCGATGCGCGTCATAAGTGGCTTGAAGCGGTTAATCTCAGTGTCAAGCAAAGGCGTTGCGACGCTGCTCCAGTTCAATTCGCCTGCATTCAGAAAGGCTTCGGATTGTTCCGCAAGCTCCGGCACAACCGGCTTGAGGTAGGCGATCAGGGCGCGGAACATATTCAAACCCTGGGTGCAGATAGTCTGCACCTCCTGTTGACGATCCGCATCCTTGATTAACACCCAGGGCTGTTTTTCATCAACATACTGGTTCGCAAGATCAGCTAGCGCCATGATGTCGCGCATGGCCTTGCTGTAACGGCGATTTTCGTAACAATCGGCGATTGATTCGCCGGAATCAATGAATTGCTGATAGAGCGCCTCGTCGGGCAATGCGTCGCAAAGTCTGCCATCAAACTTTTTACTGATGAAACCGGCGCAGCGCGATGCGATATTCACAACCTTGCCAACCAGGTCGCTATTGATGCGTTGCTGGAAATCCTCCAGGTTGAGGTCAATATCATCGACGCCGTTGCTTAGTTTGGCCGCATAGTAATAACGCAGCGGCTCAGCGGGTAAATGATCAAGATAAGCCCTGGCCTGAATGAAAGTGCCGCGCGATTTGGACATTTTTTGTCCATTTACATTTAAAAATCCGTGGCAAAAAACGCCAGTGGGTAATCTAAAATCCGCCGCCTTCAAGACAGCAGGCCAGAATAAGGTATGGAAATAGGCGATGTCCTTGCCGATAAAATGATAAAGTTCTGTTTCAGAGTCATCTTTCCAGTAAGCGTCAAAATCTACGCCTGTGCGCTCACAGTAGTTTTTAAACGAGGCGATATAGCCAATTGGCGCATCCAGCCAGACATAGAAATATTTGTCTTTGGTACCCGGAATCTTGAAGCCCCAGTAGGGCGCATCGCGGGAAATATCCCAGTCGTTCAGACCACCTTCCAGCCATTCATTCATCTTGTTGGCGATTTCTTTTTGCACCGCGCCGCTGTTAACCCATTCCTTGAGAAAATCGGCGTAATCGCTGACTTTGAAGAAGTAATGCTCACTGTCTTTTTCAATGGGCGTTGCGCCGGAGACGACAGAATAAGGATTCTTTAATTCCGTGGTGGAATAGGTTGCGCCACAGGCTTCGCAGTTATCGCCGTATTGATCAGCTGTACCGCATTTGGGACATTCCCCCTTGACGAAACGGTCAGGGAGAAACATGTTGGCTTCGGGGTCATAAGCCTGTTTGATGGTGCGCACCTCGATATTGCCTTTGGCCTTTGCAGCCAGATAAATTTGTTCTGCAAAAAAGCGGTTTTCCTCCGAATGGGTGGAGTGGAAATTATCAAAGGCTACATGAAAATCAGCAAAATCGCGTTCATGCTCCGCCTTCATGCGGTCAATCAGTTCCTGTGGGTCTATGCCTTCCAGCTGGGCGCGCAGCATGATCGGCGTGCCATGCGCATCATCCGCACACACATAAATGCAAGTATGTCCGCGCAGACGCTGAAAACGAGCCCAGATATCAGTCTGGATATATTCCACCATATGGCCCAGATGTATCGGCCCATTGGCGTAGGGAAGGGCGCTGGTGACAAGTATTTTGCGTTTATTTTCCGTGTGGCTCATGTGCTTTCATGCGTGAAGTTAAAAGGGGTAAATTAACAGAGAGCGTCGCGGACTGCTACTGATTTTATGGAATAAGGAGACATCTAATTCTTCAGATATTCTTGAATCAGATTCCCAAAAAAGGGTGATGGCGGGTGTATGTTAAAAGTGTGGGGATCGAAAGGGTGATATTTTGAAAAGAATAATGAATTATTATTAGGACTATCAACCATAATGGCGATTTACTCGTCATTATGGTTGCCTGAAGCTTACTGATATGTTGTTTTCTTGGTAAGTTTGTGAGTGTGTCCATCTCCATCGGTGATGATGAAGTTTTCGAGCAGGGAGCCTGAACAGCTTGTATAATCAATGGAGATATTGCCGCTATCGCCGCCTGTATCTTGTGGACAGTTTGTTTCTAATAAACCTGTGCTTGCTTTATCCCTGAGATCGGTATTATCACCCCATTTGTCAATGGTCACTAATTTTGACCCACCTCCGGCCATTAATTTTGACCCACCCGACGAGTAATATTTATACAGCTAGGCATTGGTTTTCTGTCTCAGACGATAACTTTCACCTCCCAGCATGAATATCTTTGAATGATGGATTAAGCGGTCG
>JANTHA010000011.1 GCA_024762625.1 Thiotrichaceae bacterium | reverse complement strand
GCGACGGCGACTGGACAGTTGATAGTAACGGCAATGTCACATTTACGCCAGGCGTCAACTGGACGGGTTACCAGACGTCAATTAACTATACCATTCGTGATAATGACGATAACTTGTCTAATAAGGCAACGTTACGGATTATTTTCGGACGCGCGCCAAATGCAGTCGATGATAATAGTAGCGATAACCTGCCAGGCGCAAAAGTTACCCTGAATCCGTTGGATAATGATAGCGATCCCGATATAGCCGACCTGCTTGATCCTCAAAGCGTGACGCTTATCAATGCAGATGCAGCATCAAACGGTAAAGTCAAAACAGTCGCTGGCGAAGGCGTGTGGCGCGTTGACCCTCTGAACGGCGCCATCAGTTTTGAGCCTGAGGCGGGTTTCATCAATAATCCCACGCCGGTTCAATACACTGTAAAGGATAGCGCTGGCAATCTGTCAAAACCGGCCACAGTGCGCATTGAATATCGCCAGATCAATTCGGAGCCGCAACTGACAATCCGCAAAACACTGGTGAGCGTGCTTGACCCTGACGGCGGCGCGAAAGCAGTCAGCGGCGCATTGGCCACCTACAAGATACTGGTAAGCACAACCGGAACGGGCGTACTCAAGCATGTCGTGATAAGCGATCCGACGCCTGCCGGTATGACTTACAAAGCAAATTCAATTGTCCTGCAAAACACGCCACAAAGCGATGCGCAGGATTCTGACGAATCTGATTTCGGGATCAGCAAACCCGATGCAGCAACCATTAATCTGGGCGACATAGCGGCGGGCAGCCAGTATGACATCCGGATTGGTTTTATTATTAACTAGATAATTTATTAACCCTTATTAACCCTTATTAACCCTTATTAACCCTTATTAACCCTTAAATAATCAAAAAAAGAAGCTAAAACATGTACTTAATAATTCAGAAAACAACCGTAAACAGGAGATAATAACAATGAAAAATACACTTCAATTCACTAAAAAATCACAGGCAGGCGGGTTTAAGATAGTCCATAAAATCGCGCTCGGAGCCATTATTTCGTTAGGACTTATGGGTACCAGCGTAATGGCGTCCGCAACGCAAAAAGGCTATCTGCAGGTCACTTCACAAGTACAAAAAATGGTGGTCGTGAATAAAAATGGTCAAAAGTCGATTGAATTTATTCCCGCCAAAAAAATACTGCCTGGAGAGACGGTTCAATACAACACCTATTTCCAGAATATCAGCAATAAACCGGCGGACAACATCAATATTGTTAATCCGATTCCAAAACATACGGTTTATTTACCCAATACCGCCCATGGAAACAATACCCAGGTAGTGTTCTCAGTCGATGGAGGTAGACACTATGGAACAGCAGGATCGCTAAAAGTCAGGGACAAGAATGGCAGACTGCGTCCCGCCAAACCTTCGGACTACACCCATATTCGTTGGCATTACAAGGGACGCTTATCGCCAAGAGAAAGAAAGGCGGTAGGATTCAGGGTGCGACTACTGTAAACATTAAGCAATAACAACGACACAAGGCCAGGAACAAACAATACCAAATAAATAACAAGTAGAAACCTGGATCAATTTAATAAAAACAACACAAACCTAAATATAAAAAAGAGATAAATAAAAATGAAAACAATCACTAAAACACTACTTAGCGTCGCTGTTTTGGCGGCAAGCGCTTCAAATGCCTGGGCAGCGGGTACTACAGCGGGTACTCCCATAGATAATACAGCGACTATCAGCTATTCTGTCGGCAGTACAGCACAAACACCGATTGCCAGTTCGCCTACAGGAAATACCACACCTGGAACAGCAGGTACACCAACAACTTTCGTTGTGGATAAAAAAGTTGACCTATCGGTTACTTCGGGAACAGGCGTCAATGTGGTGCCAGGCACCTCGGCGCAATCCATCACGTTCACGTTGACCAATGAGGGCAACAGTACGGAAAGCTTTAACCTGACGCCAAGCCAGGTTGCAGCTGGTGATCAGTTTGATACGTCAAACTGCACCGTCACTGCGCCGGCTACTTTGCCTGTTTCACTTGCTGCAGACGGAACTCAGACTGTGACCGTACAATGCGACATACCCGCAAGCAGCGCAACCGTCGCCAATGGCGCAACATCGCTGGTTGATCTACTTGCTGAAGCGCAAGGCGTTACAGAAACAACCGGCGCTGAAGCACCGGGTACGGTGGATGTTGTATTTGCCGATGACACAGGCACCAGCACGGATGGCGCAAACCGTAACGCCAAACACTCGGCAACCAATACCTATACAGTCGCCACGGCGGATTTGTCTGTTACAAAAACATCGGCTGTCACCAACGACCCGTTCAATGGCGCTAGCAATCCGAAACGCATCCCAGGAGCAACCATTGAATACACCATTTCAGTAGCGAACGCTGGCGGCGCACAGGCGGCTGATGGCCTGGTGATTACCGATGTACTGCAGTCTGATCTGACCTTCAGTAGTTGTTCAGTAAGCGGCACTGTTGCTGGCGTTAACTGCTCAAATGCGGCAGGCACGGTCACGACTGATTCATTCACGTTACCCGCAAGCGGCACACAGACCTTAACCATTGTAGCTATTGTTAATTAATCAGTATTCAAAATACGATTTATAATAAAAATAAAACGGCTCATGACACACAGAAAAACCATTTTTTCTAAACTGACGGCGGCGTTTCACAAACGGCGCCGTCAGTGCGTGTCTATGCCTGTTTTACTGATAATGACTCTGGTGTTGAGTCTCGGCCTGACAAACATCGCCAAGGCCGAAACGCTGACCAATACAGCAACCGCAACTTATACGGTGAATGGTGAAAATCTGGAGCGCTCGGCCAGTAAAACCATCACCAAAGACTCGGTCGTGACAACGCCGGATGAAATCACCTTACAAAAACAGGCCAATAAAACAGAAGCGACCTATGGCGACTTGATACGTTATACCATTATAGTCTCCAATCCGAATTCAAATAAGCTGGAAAATATTACAGTCCAGGATATTTTACCTACCGGACTCATTTATAAAGCCGGCAGCGCCGCCTTAAATAATAATCCGCTTAACGCCAGTCAACTCGTTGTAAGCGGCAATACACTATCATTCAAACTCGGAAGTCTGGCCGCACAAAACAGCGCCAGGCTGACCTATCAGGTCGCGGTCGGCGACAATTCAAGCGTTGGTCCTGCGATCAACCAGGCTTTTGTCACATCGGAAAGCGCCAACTCCACAATCAAACAGGCGCAGGTAAACATAAATGATGCGCTGCTGGCGCCGCTGCAACTTGAAAAACGTGTAAACAAAAACAGCGCTAAAATCGGCGACGCCATCCGTTATACGCTGTCCATAAACAATCCCAACCGGGTCGCGATCGCGGCTCTGCGCGTGCGCGATGATATGCCCGCCGGACTGGAATACATTGCCGGCTCTGCCAAACTTAACAACAATGATACGGTAAATGTAGATAGAAGCAGCGGACTGGTATTTAAACTGGGCGCAATTCCTGCTCATGCGCAGTGGACGCTTACTTATGATGCGCAGATAAAATCAGGCGTACAATCCAGCACACTACTAAACCAGGCGCGTATTATTACAAATCAACCTGCAGCCAATTCAAGCACAGCCAAAGCTGTCGTTGAGCTTATCAGCGACAATATTGTCATCAGCAAAACAGTCGACAAACAACAGGTCAACATCAGTGACGAACTGGAATATCAGGTAACAATCCGCAACCCCGCGCAACATGATCTTGATAATCTGGCGATAGATGATGTGATGCCTGCCGGATTCATCTACATTAACGACAGCGCCCGTCTGGATGGACAGCCCATTGTCGCCAACCGGGTTCAAGCGACAGGCCGCTCCTTGCATATCAAACTTGGTCAACTGGCTCGCGGCAAGTCGCTTAAAGTCACATACCGCGTAACCGTGAGCGAACAGGCCGCCAGCGGCGAAGCGATCAATCAGGTTCAGGCAAGTTCCGATTTTGCCTTATCCGATCTGGCGACTGCCAGCGTCCAGGTGCGCACTCCATCCACCATCAATTTCCTCAGGATTGATGATGAAGGCGCGCCGCAAATCATTCCGCCCACCTCATTCAATGACAACCAGAACGGCGGACGACACTGGCAGGAAATTACTTCAATTAGCCTGCCGGATGGCTCGCTTGTCAATCTGCCTACGCCACAACCACTGGTTGAAGCGCAACAGTACAGCAGCAATGATCCAGTAGTGATTCAGGTACGCGACCTTGATCAAAATATTGACCCGAACACGCGTGAAACCATCATTGTCACGATCACCGTACCCGGCACAAATGACAAGGAAGTGCTTCTGCTTACAGAAACATCGCCGGATTCTGGCGTATTCAGAGGCGTCATCCTCACCGGCAGTGAAGCCGCCCAACTACAAAATGGCGTTCTCAGCCTAAAACCCGGCGTTAAAATCACGGTAAGCTATCATGATCAATATGATCGCAGCGACACTAGCGCAACGGCTGCTCTGGTTATCCCTGAAACCCGCCTGGCGCTGGATAAAACCGCAGATAAATATGAAGCATCGGTCGGCGAATTGGTGCGCTATACGCTTGCATTTGATAATACCGCCAACGTAAGCCTGCCCGGCATTGTTATTGAGGACAGGCTACCGCCTGGTTTCCGCTATGTGGCGGGCTCCGCTGCGCTCAATGGCGTCACCCTGCCCGATCGTCCAGGCGACAATGAAGCGGTTGTGATAAAACAGGGTCGATTATTAACGTTTAAACTTCAGGATATGCCGCGCGGCGCGCACTGGACGCTGGAATACGTTGCAAAAATAAGCGCGGGCGTACAGACCGGAAAAGCAATTAACCAGGCGCAGATTGTCAGTGGCCGGATCAAATCCAATCTGGCGCGCGCTACTGTCATTATTAAAGATGAACTTATGCGCACCAGGAATATACTGACCGGGCGCGTCTTTATCGGCTGTCCATCCACAAAAACGAAACAATCAAAAACACCGGATCGCAAGGTATTGGAAAACGCGCGAATATATATGGAAACCGGTCGCAGCGTATTATCAGATAAAGAGGGATTCTGGCATATGGAAGGCGTTGAGCCGGGCGCACATGTGCTGCAACTTGATGTTGATAGCCTGCCTACAGGCTACAAGCCGAGTCTGTGTAATGAAAATACCCGCTTCGCTGGCGATGCGCAATCGCGCTTTGTAGACCTTGCGCCCGGAACCTTATGGCAGGTTGATTTTTATGTCAAAAAAGACCCGTCAGCAACACAAAGCACCGAACAAGGCGACAAGAAACAAAGCAAAGTTATCAACCCTCTGAAACGCTTCGGTGGCGACTATCTGAAAACCGCCAACGCCGATTTTGAAATTCTGTGGCCGCCGAACAACCATGTACCGGATGTTGCTTCCACTAAAATTATCGTTAAAAGCCCGGCTAAGCATAAGGTTGAGTTATTTCTAAATGGCAAGAAGGTCAATCCGCTTAATTATGATGGCAGCGATTCCAACAAGGCGCGCACGGTTACAATCCGTCGATGGCTGGGCGTGGATATCGACATCAAGCGTCGCGATAATACGCTGCTGGCGATACTCAAGGACAAATCAGGCAAAGAAATAGCGCGCAAAACGCATAACATTCATTTTTCAGGGGAAGCCGCCTCGGCCGAATACCTGCCAGAACAGTCCTCATTGATCGCAGATGGCAAAACCACCCCGGTAATCGCCTTACGGATTTATGACCAGGATGGCTACCCGATGCGCGCCAATACACATGGCTACTTCACACTGGAAAACAGTGATTATCAGGTCAAGACGCTGGCGCAAAACAAGGACAAGTTAAACCTGAATGAGTCGCTGGCAGGCAGTTACAAATACCTGATTGGCCACGATGGCGTTGCTCTGATTGAGCTTAATCCGACCACTCGCTCGGGTGAAGTGCGACTCCATTTGCAGTTCAATAAAAATCGTACTCAAACGTTGCCGGGCGGCGTCAGAAACAATCAAAATCGCCTTGAACAAGGCGCGGACAAGATTATCAGCGTCTGGCTTAAACCACACCTGCGTAAATGGATCATGGTCGGCATCGCCGAAGGGACGCTGGGATACAGCACACTCAGCGGCCATATGCAAACGCTTAAGGAACTGGATAAGGATGAGCGTTTTTATAAGCGTGGACGCCTCGCCTTTTTCGCCCGTGGTCGCATAAAGGGCAAGTACCTGTTGACACTGGCCTATGATACTCACAAGAAGAAAGGTCAGGTCGGTTCACAGCTGGATGGTAATATAGATCCGGATGCCTGGTACACGATTTATGCGGATAACAGTACCACACAGTACGATGCGCCCAGCTCGCGCAAGCTTTATGTGAAGATCGAAAAAGATAATTTTTATGCTTTGTTTGGCGATTTCAATACCGGTTTGAGCGTTACCGAGCTGGCAAAATACGAGCGGGTGCTCAATGGCGTCAAGACCGAATATCAGGATAAGCGCTACAGCGTCAACGCCTTTATCAGCGAAACCGCCAATAAACACCAGCACCAGGAAATTCCAGGCGATGGAACCTCCGGTCTGTATTATCTGAAACGCGGCATCATAGCGAACAGTGAAACCATCAAAATTGAAACCCGCGATCGCTTTCATTCCGACCGGATCATAGAAAGCCGCACGCTGTCGCGTTTTCAGGATTACGACATTGATTACCAGGCGGGGACGCTGTTCTTCAAATTCCCGATTACAGCGCGTGATCGCGATTTTAACCCGATTATCATTGTGGCTGACTACGACCTCGAAGATGATGCGCTGGACAATGATAATAACCAGGCGATTACAGCAGGCGGCCGCGTCGCGGCCAGAAGCAAAAACCGCAAACTGGAAGTGGGACTTAGCGCGCTAAATGAAGGCCGCAACAAGGGTCGCGATGACCGCATGATTGCAGCCGATGCAACCTATCACATCACGCCTGACACTAAATTGCATGCGGAAATCGCACAGTCCAAAACTCAACAGAGTCATTTCAAGAGCCGCAGCGCCTATATTATCGAGCTGGAAAAACAGATCAGTAAAATGGAAGCGCGCCTCTACCACAAAAAACGTCAGCAGGATTTCGGCATCGCTTCACAAAGCAGTGAAGACGGCACAACGAAAAGCGGCGCTGAAGTACGCTATCGCCTGAATGAAAAAACCAGTGTCGATGCTGAAGTTTCACAGCAGAAGAATCTTTCAAACAATAACGAAAGACAACTCGCCCAGCTTAATATCAACCATCGCTATAAACAGTTTGATCTCAATGCAGGCCTACGCCACAGCAAGGAAAAACTGGAAGATCAGACCATTTCCGGCAATAGCGCGCTGGTGGGCGGCAAATACACCAGCAAAAGTGGAAAAATTACCTTGCGCGGCGCCATCGAAAAAAATATTGATTCTAATAGCGGTTCGGAAATCAACCCGGATCGCGCCGTTGTTGGCACAGATGTCAAACTCAAGCACGGCTTTAGCGTTTTCGCCGAGCACGAAACCACCGATAACGGCGTCGAAACGACCCACAACAACCGCGTTGGCGTCACAAAACCGCTCTGGGAAGGCGCAACCGGTAAAACCACCTACACCCAGGAAAAAACCGCACAGGGACAACGCGAATACGCCACGCTGGGCTTGAGCCAGAAAATCAAGTTAACGGATAAAATCAACGCTGATTTTAGTATTGACCAGGCAAAAACGATCCGCAGCAACCTTATAGATAAACGTTTCAATCAAAACGAACCGGCCATTCAGGGCGCGCAGGACATCGGAACACAAACCGATGACTATACCGCCTTCTCCGTTGGTCTTGGTTCAAATCAGGAAGACTGGAGCTGGACCACCCGCTTTGAACTACGCAACGGCAAAGTAAACGACAAGATCAATTTCCGCGCAGGTTTGATCAGGCATTTGGCGGATGGCAAAAACCTCAGCGCCAAACTGAGCGTTTATCGATCTGAAAATGAACTGGATGAATTTGAAAACCATACGCGCCTGAGTCTGGGATCCGCATGGCATCCTAAAAACAGGAACTTTGTGTTTATCAACCGTTTGGATCTGGTTGATGAGAATGATTCCTTATCCGCTAATTCCGATAGCAACGCCTATCCGGGTAATAACGCGTCGGGCCTGGAAAGTCATACGCAAAAAATTATCCATAACATGCATTATAACCACAAGATAAACGACAAGACGCAGATCAGCCTGCATCATGGCATAAAACACGTCAGTGAAAATAACAAAGGCGTTAAAAGCAACAGTACCGTGGATACCGCCACAGTAGAAATGCGCCGCGACATCAATAAAAAATGGGATATCGGCATCCAGGGCGGTTATTTGCATGACTGGAGCGAAAACACCGTGGATTACCTGGCGGGCGTATCGCTTGGCGTAACCCCCATGGAAAACGCCTGGTTGGGACTTGGCTACAATATCGAAGGGTTTGATGACAAGGACTTTGATAAGAACAACTACAAGCGACAGGGGCCTTATGTCAACTTCCGCTACAAGTTTAACCAGGACAGTTTTGACGGTGATTTGCCGGTTCGCAGAGGAATCAATAAAAAACACGATAAAATAGAATTAGTTTCAAAATCAACCCGAATTGATAGCGCTTCATTTGCTGAAAAATCAAAAAAGGAAGAGACAGAATAATGAAAACAAACAATAAAAAACAAACTCTTATAAAGACTCTCTCATTTTATTTTGCATGCTTCTTTTTAGCCGCCTCTTCATTTTTCTGCGCCAGACTTTATGCTGACACCCCTGTCTCATTACTTCAAAGTTATGCAGGCCATCTCAATTTCGTAGGCGCTGAAGCGACCCGCAGAACCCAGTCTAATTCCGGCGATCCCTGCGCTGTCCTGGCGCGTAATGTAACTAATTCCGCGACCATAACTGGCATTCCTTCAGGAGCGACTATAGTAGCCGCTCACCTTTACTGGGCTGGCTCTTATTCCACACAAGCCGGTTCAACACGCACCTCGCCCGATTACCGCGTCAGATTTGAAAATACCGGCGTCAGCGCGGCAAGCAACAGACGTTACACGGCCAACTACACAACCGTTTCGATCAATCTGGACTTTTTTAGCGGGGTCGCCGATGTCACCTCAATAGTAACGGCGCGCTCCAATCCAAATGGTACCTATCGCTTCAGGGGCTTGTCAGTCAACACCGCAGCGCAGCACTGTTCAACTGCATCAGTCACCGCCGGTTGGTCGCTGGTGATTATTTACGAAGAGCCAAGCGAAGACCTCCGGGTTATTAATCTGTTTGAAGGGTTCCAGGCATTCCGGGGACAAAGCATTTCGCTTACGCCCAGTAATTTCAGAATTCCCGCATCTCCAATCAACGGCAAACATGCGCATATCACCTGGGAGGGCGATTCAGGTAATTCCGGTAGCTTGAATGGTTTCTCGGAACTACTAGCATTTAATGGAACTACGCTGATAGAGCCTGCTAATCCGGCAAATAATCAGTTTAACTCTGTCAGCACCATACCCTGGCTCGCACCATCAACGGGGTCTGTTGATAATAATTCCTATGGTGTAGATTATGACGCCTACGCTATTGACGCCTATCTTTCCTCTGGCGACACTTCCGCAACCTCGTTATACAGCTCCGGCGGCGACCTGGTGTTACTGTCATCTGAAATTATCAGTGTAACCAATACGCCGGTTTCCGACCTTAGCATCAGTAAAACACACAGCGGAAATTTCAATGTCGGCCAGAACGGCGTTTATACGATCTCAGTGAAAAATAACGGTCCCAACATCGAACCTGGCCCCATTACTGTGTCTGACACGCTCCCCGCAGGTTTGAGCTATGTATCAGCCAGTGGAAGCGGCTGGAGCTGCAGCGCAACAGGACAAAACGTGAGCTGTAACCGTAGCGGCAGCCTTGGGGTTGGCGCATCAACCAGTAATATTACACTGACAGTCAGCGTGGGTGCTGCAGCAGCGCCATCGGTTATCAACAGTGCTTCGGTGACAGGTTTCAATTTCGATAATATTACTGGCAATAACAGTATGAGCGATACAGCAACCGTCACATCTGCGCCGGCTATTTCTCTCAGAAAAACCTTGTTAACCCTTTCCGACCCGATCAACGGAACCACCAACCCAAAAGCGATCCCTGGCGCATTGGCTGAATATACCTTGACAGCGACCAATTCGGGTAATTCCGCAACGGATAATAACTCCATTGTGCTTTCAGATGCGATACCCGCCAATACTGCTTTATATGTTAATGACATATCTGGCTCCGGAACCGGGCCGGTGCGGTTTATAGATGGTTCTCCCCCTAGCGGACTGAGTTATTCATTTATAAACCTGACAAGCTCAACGGATGATCTGAGTTTTTCCAACGATGGGGGCGGCACCTATAATTATGCGCCAAGTCCGGACGCGGACGGCGTAGACAGCAATGTGACTCACATCCGCGTTGCGCCGCAGGGACAGTTCCTCGCTAGCAGTGGTTCTGGCGCTCCTTCATTCCAGATAAAATTCAGAGTGAAAGTTAAATAAAAAATTAAGACAAATAATCAGTGTTTGAATAAATGCGGCGCGCGCGCTTTATTATATTGCCAACCACCGCGGCCAGGTTTGCCAGTCAAACGCAGCGGACTATGTTTCTTTTTTGTATTTTGTGTTTTTTGTAATAACGGAGCGCGCAGTTTGTTATAGATATTGATGACATTTTTTACATACTGCTTCGTTTCCTTGTAAGGCGGTATTCCCTTGTATCGATCAACCTTTCCTTCTCCCGCATTATAGGCCGCGACGATTTTTTCAAGGTCGCCTTTGAACCGGTCAAATAAGAATCGTAGATATTTGACGCCCCCGCGGATATTCTGTTCAGGATCATAGCTATTCTTGACGCCGAAACGTTCCGCTGTTTCGGGTATCAGCTGCATCAAGCCCCTGGCGCCTGCGCTGGACAAGGCTTTTTTCTTGTAACATGATTCAGCTGCAATCACCGCCCGGATCAAATGATGGTCAATTTTATACTGGCGCGCATATTTGTTAATCAGTGTTGAAAATTCGCCCGCCTTGCGATTAAGCTGGTGAACATTCCATTGCATGCAGTTTTCCGGAAGTTTTTGCTCTGTCCTGGCGCCATGCTTTTTTTCAGTCGTCGCTGGCAACTCAAAATCAAGCATAGACGGATCAATCATCGCCAGCTGTAATTTATCCTGTGCCTGATTGGCGGCTTTAGCGCTTACGGCTTGATTGGCAAACAAGCCTGTCAAAGCCAGCACAAGCGTCAGGATCAGCTTAATCCCAGCCTGATTTTTCCCTGGATTGCATGTTTGAGCAAAACTGGTCATATGCTTTTTATCAACACCTTCGGTTAAGACACACTATTAGATTTCAGATAATATTAGATTTTACTTATATAAGACAACAACTGAAGCGTTTAGGTTCATTTTGCATCAATTAAGCCAGACTTAAAACGCTACCGCGCCTTCTGAAAAATCACCTATTTCGTTCAAAACGGTGGTTGCGTATGCGCCTGGCGGCAAAACAAAACGCAAGACAATATCATTATTTAATGAAGTATAGTCCATTTCTTTTACATTAACTCGTGTAGCGCGACGTTGTTGTTTTAAGCCATGTTTCTCCAGCCCTGCCGTCAAACTGGGAAAATCTGCAACAATACGGCTTTCAAGCTCCCTGAGCATTCCCTGACTTTGCAGTTGTCCGCAACCCCACAAAGGCCCGCTTGGATGAATATCCCGCTGCGATAAACGCCGTTCAATGGTTTCATCAATATCTGAATGGAACCAGGAATTGGAACCATCCAGCATGAATAATTCTCCCGCTACTGGCTGGTTCCAGTTTCCCTCGGTAACGCGTTCGGCGAGTACATGGTTAAATAACCAGGCGCGCGCTGCAGATAAATAGAGACTGCGTTTTTGTCTGTTTTTGAGCGGATGACCTTCTTCAAACCAGCGCTGTGCTCGCTCAATATTACCGCGATCACGCCCAAAACGTTGTTGTCCAAAATAGTTTGGAACGCCCTGTTCGCGTATCAGATCAATACGCGCATCAAGCGCTTCCAAATCGCCGCGAAAATTCCGTATCCTGATTCTGAAGCGGTTGCCATCAAGCACCCCGCGTTGCAATTTTCTGAGGTGGAGCGTTTCCTCCAGGATTTCCACGCCTTCAGGCAAACCCTGCGACCAATCCGGCGTTTTTTGACCCGGCATCCATAAACTGAACCACTGAGTCGTTACCGCATGACGATCTTTCAAGCCCGCATAACCTACATCGCGTCGCTTGATACCCGCCATTCTAGCCAGCCGCCCCGCCACCCAGTCGCTATTCTGCGCGGTTTTCCTGACGTGTAAATAGACATGCTCGCCCTCCCCTGATGGCTTGAATGAGGGGATTTCTTCCACCTGAAAATCTTCAGGCTGAACGCGATAGAGTCCGCCTAGTCCACTGTCAGGATTGGCTTTTCTGAAATAATTCATTTTATTCCTTGATTTGATAGAAACCGGCTTGTTAAGTCTACATCCAGTTATAATCTCGTATGATCTAGCCAAAGCTCTGCTTATTACAAGTAAAATACAAAAAGATTTTTATCGATGTTAAAAACAAAAACGCTTCAGGAGATACTGATCACGCTATTCATGATACTTACAGCGTGTGGAATACCGTTTTCCGGCATAGCGATGGAACCCGATAATCGAAATCAGATTGAACGCATTATTCAGAATAAAGATTATTCCCTGGATTTATCTCCCCGCGAACAACACTGGTTAAAGCAGCATCCATTCATCCGCCTTGGCATAGATCGCGCGTTTCCACCCTTTGGTTCTATCACCAAAAACCGGGAGTATATTGGATTTTCAGCCGATATTATGCGCATTATTGAAAACCGCCTGCATATTCGCTTTAAAATTTTTAAAGACGCGCCCTGGGACAAGACGCTGGAGATGGCGCGAGCAGGCGAAATTGACATGATATCGGCATTGGTGGATACCACGGAACGTCGCCAATTCCTTAACTTTACAAAACCGTATATCGATAACCCAACCATTATAATCAATAATGCAATCAAACATGGCTACATCGGCTCAATAAAAAATCTCGAGGGTAAAAAAGTAGCGATTGAAAAAGGCTCCTACAGCGCTGCAATGCTCGAACAAGCCTATCCCGACATTATTTTATTGCCCGTTGAAAATACCAGTCTGGCGCTGAGCCTGGTTTCCATCGGTAAGGCCGATGCCTATGTCGGCAACGGCGTCACGGCCAGTTATCTGATCCGTAAACTGGGCTTTCATAACCTGTCTTTCTCTGGGCAAACGCCTTATTCCAGCAGTCACAGCATTGGCATTGTAAAACCAAATGAAATACTGACTAATATTATAAACAAGACGATTGCTTCTATTTCCACAAAAGACATAGACGCTATAGCCAACTACTGGTTTGGCATGAACACCCATCCCTTTATCAGTAAATCGACCGCGATCGCCATTGGAGCCATTCTGGGAGGACTGCTATTGCTTTCCGTTCTGTGGACGCTAAGCCTGAAACGCGCAAAAAATGCACTCCACAAGAGCCAGGAAACTATCAAACACCAGGCGGAAGTGGATTATCTGACCGGCCTTGGCAATCGACGAAAGTTCTATCAGGTGCTCAATGAACAAATCGCCTTATCTGACAAACAGGCGCGGCCCTTTTCATTATTCTATCTCGATCTTGATTTATTCAAGGACGTCAACGACAACTTTGGTCACACCAGCGGCGACAAACTGCTAAAGGTAGCATCCCGACGCATCAACGCCTGCATCGAACGTGGTTTTGGCTTTACAGCGCGTATCGGCGGCGATGAATTCATGATAATACTGCCAGGTATCAGCGATAAAAAAATCATACGAAAGACCCTGGACTGCATAAACCAGAGCCTTGCCAAACCTTTCATGATTGATGGCAATAAAATACATATTAGCGTCAGTATCGGCGTCACACTCTATCCGAATGACGCCCAAAATGCGCAACAACTGGTGATTAATGGCGATCAGGCAATGTATCACGCCAAGCAAAAAGGTCGTAATTGCCATGCTTTCTTTAACAAAGCCATGCAACGCGAAGCTCAATACAAGAGCAACCTGCTCAATGATCTGCGTAAAGCCGTAGAAGAAAACCAGTTTTCAATTCAATATCAACCCATTATTGATCTCGCCAGCGGAAAAATAGCCAAGGCGGAAGCCCTGGTTCGCTGGCATCACCCGAAACGCGGACTGGTTTCGCCGGAAGAATTTATTCCACTTGCCGAAGAATCGGGCCTGATTTGCGAAATAGGCGAATGGATATTGCGTGAAGCGATAAAACAAACAGGGGAGATCTGCAGGGAATATAATCCTGATTTTCAAATGAGCATCAATACCTCGCCATTACAATACCGTAGCCAGAAAAAAGGGCTGGATATCTCCCTATGGCGCGATGCGCTGGAGCGCCATGGCGTTTCTGGCAATAACATTGTGGTTGAAATTACCGAAGGCATGTTAATGGAAAATCATGAGCTTGTTCAAGAGCGGCTGATGCAGCTAAAGCAATTGAATATCGGCGTTGCAATCGACGATTTTGGTACGGGTTATTCCTCTCTCGCCTATTTGAAAAAACTGGATGTTAATTTTCTGAAAATCGACCAATCCTTTGTGAAAAACCTTGTAACAGACCCGGATGATGACGTACTGGTGCAAACCATCATCTTGATGGCGCATCAACTTGGCCTTAAAGTAATCGCTGAAGGCATTGAAAACAACGCCCAGCAAAATTTGCTGATCAAGAGAAATTGTGATTACGGGCAAGGTTTTTTATATTCGAAACCTCTGGATGGCGATGCATTCAAGTATTTGTTGAAGAAAAGCCTGAGACTGAAACCGCCAATGCCGCACTGATTCTATTCCAGGCCTGCTTTCCTGCAAGCCGAATGACCCGTTGCCGCATTCCCCGCCAGCCCTGTAAGCCGCCGCTATGCACCATGCAAATGGAAGCGCCAGCGGCGAATTCTCCGGCCTGGATCTGCTGCATCAGCCGGTAACACATTTTACTGGTATAGACTGGATCCAGTAAAATTCCGGTCTGTTCAAGCCAGTCAAGCACAAATTCAAGCACTTCAATATCAAGTTTGGCGAAGCCGCCATAATCGGCAGCTTCTATGCGATAATTTTGCGGCTCGGAATAACCGAAAGAACCGGGAGAATCAGAAGCAAAAGAAGAACGCCGCATCAAATTACGCACGCGCATATCAAGCGATTTATCCCTGAGCGCCGCATAGCCAATAGCGCGCTGATTTGCCGTTAAACCACAAACCAGCCCCGCTAGCGTAGACCCGGTTCCACAGGCAACACAAATGATGTCCGAGTGGTGATATGAGTTGATTTCCTCCATCAAATGCGCGCACCCAAGTACTGCCAACTGAGTAGCGCCGCCTTCAGGTATGATTAACGAATCAGGAAAGCGCCGCTGTATTTCAGTTATATAGTCATCATCGAAACGCTGTCGATATTCCTCACGATTGACAAACAACAGCCTCATGCCTGCTCGTTGTGCGTCCTCCAGAGTGGGGTTAGTCACGTATTCCGGTTCACCCCGAATAATGCCTATCGTTTCAAAACCCTGATTTGCGCCATACAGTGCAAGCGCATGAATATGATTGGAAAAAGCGCCGCCAAAACTGACCAGTCGCTTAATTCCCTTTTGCCTGGCATATTCAAATTGCAGAACAAGTTTATAAAATTTATTGCCGCTAGCTAGTGTATGTTGTTGATCCAGTCGCGCCATTCGCAAAGTTACATGTTGACTTGCAACATCACTAAGATTAATTGTATTGATCATTTATATTAATTGTTTCGCTAATAGCTCCGGGAATTAA
>JANTHA010000010.1 GCA_024762625.1 Thiotrichaceae bacterium | reverse complement strand
AAGGCAGCCGTTAGTGTTGTTTTACCATGGTCTACGTGACCTATTGTGCCCACGTTGACGTGGGGTTTATTACGTTCAAATTTTTCTTTGGACATGATTTCTCACCTTCTTTGCTTTGGCGCTCACTCACCCTAGCGTTCATTAATCATTGCTTCGGTTACCGACTGCGGCGCCTCAGCATACTTCGCAAATTCCATTGAATAGCTGGCGCGCCCTTGCGTCGTAGAACGCAACGCTGTAGCGTAGCCAAACATCTCCGCCAATGGAACTTCCGCACGAATGATTTTTCCCGAAGGAGCCTCATCCATGCCCTGAACAACGCCACGTCGACGCGTTAGGTCGCCCATGACATCACCCATATTCTCTTCCGGCGTAACCACTTCAACCTTCATAACCGGCTCAAGTATGGCTGGATCAGCATCCAGCACGCCATTTCTAATCGCCAGAGAACCAGCCACCTTAAACGACATCTCACTCGAATCAACATCATGAAACGAGCCATCAAACAAGGTAACCTTTACATCAACAACCGGACAACCTGCAACAACGCCATTTTGCAGTTGTTCTTCCATACCTTTGATGGCGGCAGGTATAAATTCCTTCGGAATCGCACCGCCTGTTATCTCATCTTCAAACTCATAGCCAGAACCTTCGGGCAATGGCTCCAGCTTGATCTTTACGTGGCCATACTGACCCTTGCCGCCGGACTGCCGAACAAACTTGCCTTCCGCTTCAACCGCTTTACGAATGCACTCCCGATAGGAAACCTGAGGATTACCCACGTTTGCTTCAACATCAAATTCGCGCTTCATGCGATCGACGATAATATCAAGATGCAACTCGCCCATCCCGGATATAATCGTCTGTCCCGTATCTTCGTCGGTATGCACTCTGAAAGACGGATCTTCCTGAGCCAGACGCGACAAAGCCGTCGCCATTTTATCCTGATCAACCGTCGTTCTTGGCTCCACTGCAACCGAAATAACCGGCTCGGGAAACTCCATTCGCTCCAGCGTAATCGGATGTGATATATCACACAAGGTGTCGCCAGTGGTTACATCCTTCAAACCTACGGCAGCCGCAATATCGCCAGCGTAGACTTCTTTAATTTCTTCGCGCGAATTGGAATGCATCTGAAGGATACGTCCAATTCTCTCACGCTTTCCCTTTAAGGGGTTTAACACCATATCGCCGGTTTTTAACACACCCGAATAAACCCGGAAAAATGTTAATGTACCGACAAAAGGGTCTGTGGCTATTTTAAATGCCAGCGCCGCGAAAGGCTCATCATCGGACGCATGCCTTTCTTCCGCCGCCTGGTCTTCTGCACCTTCTTCGACAACGCCCTTGATAGCAGGCACATCCAGTGGTGAAGGCATGTAGCGCACAACAGCATCCAGCATTGCCTGCACACCCTTATTCTTAAAGGCGGAACCACAAAATGCGGGTATGATCTCGCCAGCCAGGGTGCGAAGCCGTATCCCCTGATGAATTTGATCTTCGCTCAGATCACCTTCTTCAAGATAGGCGTCCATCAACTCTTCATTGGCTTCCGCCGCAGCCTCCACCAATAACTCGCGTCTCTTCTCCGCTTCGACCTGCAATTCGGCTGGAATTTCGCCAAGGGTATAACTCACCCCCATATCGTCTTCATTCCAATCGATCGCCTGCATGCGCACAAGATCAACCACGCCTTTAAAATCTTCTTCCGCGCCAATCGCTAATTGCATTGCCACCGGATTGGCGCCCAAGCGTTCGCGAATCTGATCCACCACCCGCAAAAAATCTGCGCCGATACGATCCATCTTATTCACAAACGCGATGCGCGGCACATTGTATTTATTCGCCTGACGCCATACCGTCTCAGACTGTGGCTCGACGCCGCCTACCGCACAAAACACTGCGACTGCGCCATCGAGCACCCTTAAGGAGCGTTCAACTTCTATTGTGAAGTCAACATGCCCCGGAGTATCAATAATATTGATCCGATGCTCATCAAACTGCTGCCTCATGCCTTTCCAGAAACAGGTTGTTGCTGCAGAAGTTATGGTGATACCTCGCTCCTGCTCCTGCTCCATCCAGTCCATAGTGGCTGCACCATCATGCACCTCACCAATCTTGTGAGACACTCCGGTATAAAACAGTATGCGTTCTGTCGTGGTCGTTTTTCCCGCATCAATATGCGCCATGATACCGACATTGCGATAACGATTAAGGGGAGTTGTACGAGCCACTTTTATTCCTTGCTAAAAACACTTCCTGCTTCTTAACTTTATGAAAAATGCATAAGATGTCAGACGCAGGCATTACCAGTTCAGGTATTACCAGCGGAAGTGTGCAAACGCCTTATTTGCTTCCGCCATTTTGTGTGTATCTTCACGCTTCTTAACCGCAGAACCGCGCTTTTCGGCCGCATCCATCAATTCACCCGCCAGTTTAAGCGCCATCGATTTTTCGCCGCGCTTACGCGCCGCATCAACCAACCAGCGCATCGCCAACGCATTTTGACGCGACGCGCGGACTTCTACAGGCACCTGATATGTGGCGCCACCGACACGGCGCGACTTCACTTCTACTGATGGACGTACATTTTCAAGCGCTGCATCAAGCACTTCCATACCGTCATTGCCTTTCTTCGCAGCAATTTCATCCAGGGCGACGTAAACGACTTTTTCTGCGATAGACTTTTTACCATCTTTCATGATGGTGTTAATAAACTTCGCCAAAAGCTCACTTCCAAATTTTGGATCCGGAAGGATAATACGTTTTGGGACTTCTCTTCTTCTAGGCATAAAAAACTCGCTTCAATTCATTAACAACCCATCAGGCTGTTTGTTTACTATTATTCAACATGAGAGGCATAACCTCTGAAATCTTTTTAATGCAATCCATTATTGCAAAATCAGGATTTTGGACGCTTGGCCCCGTATTTGGAACGACCCTGTCTACGCTCTTGAACTCCCTGCAAATCCAGAGAGCCGCGAACAACATGGTAACGCACACCTGGCAGATCCTTAACACGACCACCGCGAATCAGCACAACCGAGTGTTCCTGTAGATTATGGCCTTCACCGCCAATATAACTACTCACCTCAAAACCATTGGTCAAACGAACACGAGCCACTTTGCGCATTGCTGAATTAGGTTTTTTGGGCGTTGTTGTATAGACGCGCGTACACACGCCTCGACGCTGTGGACATGCTTCCAATGCTGGAACATTAGTCTTTTCCATCTTTCTTTTGCGCGGCTTGCGCACCAGCTGATTTATCGTTGCCATTTTTTAAAACATTCTCCAAATTTTATAATACAGACCATAAAAACAACCCCGCCATCTAAAGCCTGGCCACCATACAGGGCCAGAACACAGACGCAACAGGCAAATGTGTCCGATCCGTAAAGGCGCGAAATTCTATTACCCTGAACACAGGGTGTCAAGATAGATTTCACTTTTCTGTGTTTTAATTAGGCGCTTATTCAATAAGTCTAAAAAAGAAAAGTCCCCGCACGCGGGGACTTGGTCTTGCAAACCTAATTTAAAAAATCAAAATTATTCCGCCTGTGAAGAGTCGCCTTCAACCGCATCGGATTGCGCTTCCACATCGGGCGATGCTTCAGCTCCTTCTTCTTGAGCTTCTGTCATCAATGATTCTTCCCGGTTTTCGGATTCCGCAGCCAAGGCCGTTAACTGATCCATCATGACCTTCTCGCGTTTTTTACGACGCTCCATATGATGTTTCAATCCTGTTCCCGCGGGAACCAAACGCCCCACAATAACATTTTCTTTAAGACCTCGAAGATCATCCCGTGCGCCTGTCACAGCAGCCTCCGTGAGAACACGTGTTGTCTCCTGGAAAGAAGCCGCCGAAATAAAGGAATCAGTCACCAGCGACGCTTTGGTGATGCCCAGTAGAACGCGATGATATTTGACGGGCAGCTTACCTTCGGCTTTCAGCTTTTCATTCAACTCTTTGACATAAACATAATCCAGTTGTTCGCCTTTAAGTAAATGACTATCGCCTCCATCAATGACGTGGACTTTGCGCATCATCTGACGCGCGATAATTTCGATATGCTTGTCATTAATCTTTACACCCTGCAAGCGATAGACTTCCTGGATCTCCTTGACCAGGTGCTCCGCAAGCGCCGCCGGCCCTAATAAACGCAGAATATCGTGCGGGCTTGGTTCGCCATCGGCGATCATTTCACCCTTTTCTACTTTCTCACCTTCAAACACATCAAGATTGCGCCATTTTGGAATCAGTATTTCATAATGTTCGCCCTTCTCGGGTGTGATAACCAGACGCTTTTTCCCTTTGGTTTCGCGTCCCCATGAGAACGTGCCGGAGATTTCCGCCAGTATTGCTGGCTGTTTGGGCTTTCTTGCTTCAAACATATCAGCCACTCGCGGCAGACCACCGGTAATGTCGCGCGTCTTGGAAGATTCCTGAGTCAAACGAGCCAATACATCGCCTACCTCCACTTTAGCGCCATTGCTTAAACTAACTACAGCGCCACCCGCCAAGGGGTATTGGACGGGAATCTCGGTATTTTCAAAAAATAGCGTATCGCCATTCTCGTCAAGCAGTCGAATCATCGGATTCAGGTCTTTCGCGCCAGCGCCGCGTGAAGCGGGATCTGTGACTACGGTTGAACTTAGCCCTGTTACTTCATCTATATGTGTATTGATGGTGGAGCCATCCACAAAATCAACGAAATCAACCGTACCCGCCACCTCGGTAACAATAGGATGGGTATGCGGATCCCAGGTAGCCACTTCTTGACCCTGTTCAATCTTATCGCCATCCTTGATTGTGATAACGGCGCCATAAGGCAACTTGTAACGCTCTCTTTCACGCCCCTGCTCATCTATCACGCCAATTTCACCGGAACGCGAAACTGCGACCAGGTTGCCATCTTTATTGACCACGGTTTTAACGTTACTTAAACGCGCGGTGCCCGATGTCTTTACGACAATATTATTCTCGGCAGCCGAACGACTAGCCGCTCCGCCAATATGGAAAGTACGCATGGTTAGCTGGGTGCCCGGTTCTCCTATTGACTGTGCGGCAACAACACCGACAGCCTCGCCCAGACTCACCAGATGACCTCGACCCAGATCGCGACCATAACAGTATTTACACACCCCATATTCTGCTTCACAGGTAATGGCTGAGCGAACGATCATCTCATCAACGCCCATTGAGTCAAGTCTTGCGACCCACTCTTCATCCATCAGCGTTTTTTCCGGAATAACGACTTCGCCTTTGTGATTCGTCACATCAACCGCCGTAACACGACCCAGTACGCGCTCGCCCAAAGGCTCTACCACATCGCCGCCCTCAATTATGGGCTTCATAGTCAAACCTTCCTGGGTGCCGCAATCATCAAAAGTAATGACCATATCCTGGGAAACATCAACCAGACGACGCGTCAGATAACCGGAGTTGGCCGTCTTCAATGCCGTATCAGCCAGGCCTTTTCGGGCGCCATGAGTTGAAATAAAGTACTGCGACACGTTCAAGCCTTCGCGGAAGTTTGACGTAATCGGAATCTCAATAATTGAGCCATCCGGCTTGGCCATCAAACCACGCATTCCCGCTAATTGCCGGATTTGCGCCGCTGAACCACGAGCGCCTGAATCGGCCATCATATAAATGGAGTTAAAGGATTCTTGCGTAACGGTATTGCCTTCGGCGTCTACCACCTCTTCAACGCCCATTCCGCTCATCATGGCCTTGGCGACCTGCTCATTGGTGCGCGCCCAGATATCAACAACTTTATTGTAACGTTCGCCCTGCGTCACCAGACCGGATGCGTATTGATTCTCAATCTCTCTGACATCGCCCGTCGCACGATCAAGTATCGCTTGCTTCTCCTCAGGAATCACCATGTCATCAGCACAGAAAGAAACGCCCGCCCGGGTTGCATATTTATAACCGGTATACATCAACTGATCGGCGAGTATCACCGTGTCTTTAAGACCAAGTGAGCGATAACCTTCATTGATCAGATTGGAAATCGCTTTCTTTTTCATCACGCAGTTGATATTTTCAAACGCCATGCCTTCAGGCAGTAGCGCAGACAAAATGGCGCGTCCGACGGTTGTATCGACTAGACGAAAACGTTTTTCAAGCACCCCATTCTCATCCAGAATACTATCTTTAATGCGCACCTTGACCTTGGCGTGCAAAGAAGCCTGCCCCGTCTCATAAGCGCGTTTCGCCTCGAAAACATCGGCAAACATCAGGCCTTCGCCTTTGGCGTTAACGCTTTCCCGCGTCATGTAATACAAGCCAAGCACAATATCCTGAGACGGCACAATAATTGGCTCACCATTGGCTGGCGATAAGACATTATTGGTCGCCATCATTAACACACGGGCCTCTGTTTGCGCCTCAATAGACAAAGGCACATGCACCGCCATCTGGTCGCCATCAAAGTCCGCATTAAATGCGGAACAGACAAGCGGATGCAACTGAATCGCCTTACCTTCAATCAATACCGGCTCAAACGCCTGGATACCCAGACGATGCAGCGTTGGCGCACGATTCAACATGATTGGATGCTGGCGAATAATCTCAGCCAGAATATCCCACACTTCACCCGATTCGCGCTCTACCAGTTTTTTGGCAGCCTTGATGGTCGTCGCCAATCCGCGGCGCTGTAATTTACCAAATACAAATGGCTTGAATAACTCGAGCGCCATCTTTTTTGGCAAACCGCACTGATGCAATTTCAATGCCGGACCCACCACGATGACCGAACGCCCCGAATAATCTACGCGTTTACCCAGCAGGTTCTGACGGAAACGGCCCTGCTTACCCTTGATCATGTCAGCCAGCGATTTCAACTGGCGTCTATTTGACCCGGTAATCGCCCGGCCCCGGCGCCCATTATCCAGCAATGCATCCACAGATTCCTGCAGCATACGCTTTTCATTGCGCACAATTATATCGGGCGCATTCAAATCCAGCAGACGACGCAAACGGTTATTGCGATTAATGACGCGTCGATACAGGTCATTCAAATCAGACGTTGCAAAACGACCGCCTTCCAGAGGAACCAGAGGGCGCAGATCGGGCGGTAAAACAGGCAGTACGGACAAAATCATCCAGTCTGGCTTATTGCCGGACTCAATGAATGATTCCATCAGCTTCATGCGTTTGCGAATACGTTTTAATTTAGTCTCTGATTTGGTGCCATTGGCCTCTTCATGCAAGCCTTCAAGTGCTTCTTTCAAATCAACGGTATTGAGCATTTTCAGCACAGCTTCAGCGCCCATTTCCGCTTCAAATTCGTCGCCAAACTCTTCAATCGCTTCAAGATAGGTTTCATCACTCAATAATTGACCACGCTCCAGCGTTGTCATGCCTGGCTCAATCACTACAAATGCTTCGAAATAAAGCACGCGCTCAATATCGCGCAAAGTCATATCCAGAAACAAACCAATCCGGGATGGCAGAGATTTCAAGAACCAGATATGCGCCACCGGACAGGCAAGATCAATATGCCCCATTCGGTCGCGACGCACTTTGGTGTTAGTCACCTCAACGCCGCATTTTTCACATACTACGCCGCGATGTTTGAGTCGTTTATATTTACCACAAAGACATTCATAGTCTTTAACCGGACCAAAAATCTTCGCACAAAACAAACCATCGCGCTCTGGTTTAAACGTGCGATAATTGATTGTCTCTGGTTTTTTTACTTCACCGTAAGACCACGAACGGATAACTTCAGGTGACGCCAGGCCGATGCGAATTGCATCGAATTCTTCAGTTTCGCTTTGCTGCTTAAAAATATTCAGCAAATCTCCCATTCCTTTATTCATCATAAAATCACCTATTTGTTATCTTTCTCGAGCTCTATATTAAGCCCAAGAGAGCGAATTTCTTTCATCAACACGTTGAAGGATTCCGGCATGCCGGCTTCCATGTAGTGGTTTCCATCGACAATGTTTTTATACATGCGATTACGACCCTGGACGTCATCCGACTTAACCGTGAGCATTTCCTGAAGCGTATAGGCGGCGCCATAAGCTTCCAGCGCCCAGACTTCCATCTCACCGAAACGCTGACCGCCGAACATGGCTTTACCGCCCAGCGGCTGCTGTGTAACCAGCGAATAAGGCCCAGTGGAACGCGCATGCATTTTGTCATCCACCAGATGGTTCAATTTCAGCATGTGCATGTAACCAACCGTGATAGGCCGCTCAAACGGTTCGCCCGTGCGCCCATCGTACAGAGTAGTCTGACCCGATTCAGGCAAATCAGCCAACTTCAGCATATCTTTTATTTCGGTTTCGGCCGCGCCATCAAACACCTGTGTCGCCATCGGCACGCCATGACGTAAATTTCCCGCCATTTCGATGATTTCCTCATCTGTCATTTCACTGAGGTCGCCCTGTTCCGGACTACCATCTGTGCTATAGATTTCAGTCAGGAATTTTCGCAATTCATCAACCTTTGCCTTGGCGTCAATCATTTTGCCAATTTTCTCACCCAGACCTTTCGCGGCCCAGCCAAGATGCATTTCCAGCACCTGACCGACGTTCATGCGCGATGGCACGCCCAATGGGTTAAGGCAGATATCAACCGGCTCGCCGTTTTCATCATAGGGCATATCTTCAACCGGGACGATACGCGAAACCACACCCTTGTTACCATGACGCCCCGCCATCTTGTCGCCGGGTTGCATGCGACGCCTAACGGCGACATAGACCTTGACAACCTTTAGCACGCCGGGCGCCAGATCATCGCCCGCCGTAATTTTATCGCGTTGCTTCTGCAAGCGGTCTTCGTAACTTTTCTTCTGTTCGACCAGCAATGTAGCGAGGTTTTTAAGTTGCTTATCAGCGGCCTCATTGTGAAGACGGATTTCAAACCACTCCTTACGATCCAGATCAGTCAGATAAGACTTGGTTACCTTGCTGCCCGCCTTAATGCCTTTTGGACCGCCGTCAGCCACCTTATTCAGCATCAACTTTTCCGCACGCTCATAAACGTCTTCTTCAAATACGCGTAACTCATCGCGCAGGTCATTGCGCACTTTTTGCAACGCCTGTTCTTCAAGCGCTATCGCACGCGCATCTTTTTCCACGCCTTCACGTGTGAATACGCGCACATCAATCACAGTGCCATACATGCTGGATTTGACGCGCGAAGAAGTATCTTTCACATCAGACGCCTTCTCGCCGAAGATGGCGCGTAACAGTTTTTCTTCCGGTGTTAGCTGGGTTTCGCCCTTAGGCGTCACTTTGCCCACAAGGATATCGCCAGGCTTGACTTCTGCGCCCACATGCACGATACCGGATTCATCCAGTTTAGACAGCAAATGCTCGCTGACATTAGGAATGTCCGCAGTAATTTCCTCTGGGCCTAATTTGGTATCGCGCGCTAGACAACTGATCTCTTCAATATGAATTGAAGTAAAGCGATCTTCCTCAACCACACGCTCGGATACCAGAATCGAATCCTCAAAGTTGTAGCCATTCCAGGGCATAAACGCAATCTTGATATTTTGACCCAAGGCAAGTTCGCCCAGATCAGTAGAAGGACCATCAGCCAGCACATCGCCGCGTTCCACTTTGTCGCCCAACTTGACGATCGGCTTCTGGTTAACGCAAGTATTCTGGTTGGAACGGGTATATTTAATCAAGTTATAAATATCTACGCCGCCTTCCTGAGCTTCGTCATCATTTACTCGAATAACGATACGCCCTGCTTCTACCGCATCAATCACGCCGCCGCGACGGGCTACCACGGTTGAACCAGAGTCTACCGCCACAACGCGCTCCATGCCTGTGCCGCAAACCGGGGTCTCAGCCTTGATACAGGGCACGGCTTGACGCTGCATGTTGGAGCCCATCAAGGCGCGGTTTGCATCGTCATGCTCCAGGAAAGGAATAAGCGACGCCGCCACCGAAACAATCTGTTTAGGCGACACATCCATGTACTGGATATCTTCGGGCTTTGACAACATGAATTCATTTTGAAAACGACAGGAAACCATGTCATTTTTAAACTTTCCATCCTTGTCCAGTACCGCATTACCCTGAGCGATCACATATCGCGATTCTTCAATGGCCGACAAATATTCAATCTCATCCAGCGCCTTGCCATCTTTTACCTTTCGATATGGCGTCTCAAGAAAACCATAATCGTTGGTTTTGGCGAATACTGCAAGCGAATTGATCAGACCGATATTCGGTCCTTCCGGCGTCTCGATCGGACAAACGCGACCATAATGCGTCGGATGCACATCGCGCACCTCAAAACCTGCCCTTTCCCTGGTCAAACCACCAGGACCCAATGCAGAAATACGACGCTTGTGGGTCACTTCCGACAAGGGGTTATTCTGATCCATGAACTGGGACAGCTGACTGGAGCCAAAAAATTCCTTGACTGCGGCTGATACTGGCTTTGCGTTGACCATATCCTGAGGCATCAATCCTTCGCTCTCGGCAACTGTCAAACGTTCTTTAACAGCGCGCTCAACTCGAACCAGACCAATACGGAAGGCATTTTCAGCCATTTCGCCTACGCTACGCACGCGGCGATTACCCAAATGGTCAATATCATCAATTACGCCATGGCCATCACGGATATCTATCAATGTTTTCAGCGCATTCACAATATCTGAATCAGTTTTACCCAGCTTCTTCAGTTCTTCATATTGCGCACCATACTCTTCAACCAACTGTTTTGAAGGAGCATCGCTACGTTCTGATAAATACTGCAAGTCAAACAGAATGGATGGCCCTGTTTCTACAGGATACTCTAGTCGACGATTAAATTTCATGCGTCCGACAGCCGATAAATCATAACGCTCGGCGCTAAAGAACAAATTATGGAACAGATTCTCGGCCGCATCTTTTGTTGGCGGCTCGCCTGGTCGCATCATCCGGTAAATCTCAATCTGCGCTTCCAGCGGCGTACGTGTCGCATCTATTTTCAAGGTATTGGAAATAAAGGGACCTTTATCCAGATCATTACTATAGATGACCTGGAATTTTTTAATATCGTTCTCACGCAGTTTCTCAATCACCTCTTCAGTGATTTCGGTGTTTGCCTCAAGAAGAAATTCACCTGTTTCCTTATCAACAATGTTATGTGCGATCATCTTGCCCAGCATATACTCTTCGGGCACCTCAAGCTTCTTGATATCGGCCTTTTCGAGTTGACGTATATGCTTTGCTGTGATGCGGCGACCCTGGGCGACGATTTTTTTCCCATCAACCTCAATATCAAACGCGGCCAATTCTCCACGCAAACGGGCCGGATCCAGCGCCATCTGAATTTTAGTTTTTTGCAGAGAAATATCGACCTTATCGAAGAATACATCAAGTATTTGCTCTGTATCCATGCCAAGCGCGCGCAACAACACAGTCGCAGGCAATTTTCTACGGCGATCTATGCGCACAAATACTGAATCTTTTGGATCAAACTCAAAATCCAGCCAGGAACCGCGATAAGGAATCACACGCGCATTATGCAATAACTTACGCGCCGAGTTGGTTTTACCCTTATCATGATCAAAAAAGACGCCAGGAGAACGATGCAGTTGCGACACGATCACACGCTCGGTGCCGTTGATCACAAAGGTTCCCTTGGGCGTCATCAAGGGCATTTCACCCAGATAGACATCCTGTTCCTTGATATCCTTGACAACCTTGGTCTTTTTTGGGGCATCCTTGTCGTAGATCACCAAACGCAGGGTGGCGCGAAGCGAAGCGGCATAGGTCAAGCCGCGTTGCTGACATTCGCGCACATCAAAAACTGGTTCTGCGATTTTGTAATCAACATATTCCAGCACCACAAAACCGGAATAGCTAACTATAGGAAATACAGAATTAAAAGCGCCGTGCAAACCCACATCCTTTCGTTCCTTTGCCGGAACATCAGGCTGCAAATACTGACGATATGACTCAAGCTGAATTGCCAGAAGATAAGGGATATCCAGTACTTTGGGACGTTTTCCAAAATCCTTGCGGATACGTTTTTTCTCAGTGAAAGACAGAGCCATCGTATTTCCTCTTCAAACTAATTTGTAAACAGACTATCCGTCCTTCGCTTATGCAAATACTTATCGCACATCTACTGGACGCCACCGTCTGCATGGAGCTTCTGCACTCATGGAACAACACAGGCGTAAAACCCGCACTTGCTGTAATATCACCCATGATCGCTACAGAAACCCATAAAACCGGGTTGCTTTAAACCAATCACAATAAATCACACTCTAAAAAAGTAAGTGGTTGATTTAAGCGACAAAAGGCCGACAATGAAATCACTGTCAGCCTATTGTTTTGATATGTATTTCTTCCCACTCAGGGCTAAAAACACAATCAATGAATTGAAACTTATTTCAATTCAACAGATGCGCCAGCTTCTTCAAGCTGCTTCTTTACTTCTTCCGCATCGTCTTTTGAAACGCCTTCTTTTACAGTAGCAGGCGCGCCTTCCACCATTTCTTTGGCTTCTTTCAGGCCTAATCCGGTGATTCCGCGAACCGCTTTTATCACAGCAATTTTATTATCGCCAAAGCTCGTCATAACGACATCAAACTCAGACTTTTCTTCAGCAGCTTCGCCTGCATCGCCGCCGCCCGCAGCTGGCGCAGCAGCTACTGCCGCAGCAGCGCTAACGCCAAATTTCTCTTCCATATCAGAGATCAGTTCAACGACCTCCATTACACTCATATTAGAAATCGCTTCTAGAATATCATCTTTAGAAACAGCCATTGTATTTCTCCTAAACCTAAATCAGTCTTCAGTAATCGACAGTCCATTAAATACACATTAAGCACACAATGAACCGTGATTAAGAAAATAAAAATTAATTAAAATAAAAAATCAAATCCGAAATCAAAAAAACCACCCAGCCATTATCTGGCTTTCACTCAGGCGGCTTCCTTCGAATCACGAACAGCAGCAACAGTACGTACAAGCTTTCCAGGAACTTCCTTGAAGGTTCGAGCCAACTTCTCTACTGGCGCCCTCAGTGTTCCGGCAAGAATTGCCAGAGCCTGATCGCGAGTAGGCAATTTAGCCAGACGATCAATCTCGGAAGCTTCAAGAAGCTCGCCGCCAACGGCCAGCATCTTGACTTCCAGCTTGTCATGCTCTTTAGCAAAATCCTTAATGACGCGAGCCGCTGCGCCTGGGTCTTCCATGGAAAACGCCAGAAGCAGAGGTCCGACAAAGCGATCGGCCATACAGGAAAAATCCGTATCAGCGACAGCCCGTCTTGCCAAATTGTTTTTTACTACTCGCAGGTAAACGCCGCCTTCACGCGCCTTCACGCGCAAATCCGTCATCTCACCTACCGTCAACCCCTGGTACTCTGCAGCAACAGCGGAATGAGCATCTGAAGCGACTGCAGCGACTTCGGAGACAATTTTCTTCTTGTCTTCTAACGATAAAGCCACAACATCTACCTCTTGGTTCGGCAGCATAACTACCGTTTAATCAAAACGCCCGGTCTTCCAGGAGAAAACCAGACATCCTAACGACGCGCCCCGAACCGACTGATTCAGGTTACGCCATCTACGCAGGCAATTAAGTTTTCTGTCACTTAAGCAATTAAAAATCGCATCCGCAACAAATAAACACCTACGGTCTTTGATGACATACAACCTAAGTTATCTATCATCACCCCTGCTTTAGAACAACAAGCAAAGGCTCGGCATAAACATCATGCCAAATCTCAATAAATCGTATCTTAATATTCAACAGTTGCCGTATCTACAGCCAGGCCAGCGCCCATGGTGCTGGAAACTGCTATTTTCTTCAGATAAACGCCTTTTGCCGAACTCGGCTTGGCCTTAACCAGATCTGCAACCAACGCATTAAGGTTTTCCGTCAACGCCTGAGTGTCAAATTCCACAGTACCGATCCGACAATGAACAATACCCGCCTTATCAGTACGGTAACGCACCTGGCCGCCCTTGGCGTTTTTAACTGCGCCCGCGACATCCGGACTTACCGTTCCAACCTTGGGGTTAGGCATCAAACCGCGCGGACCCAGGATTTGGCCTAACTGGCCTACGACGCGCATAGCATCCGGACTGGCAATCACCACATCAAAATCCATATTGCCTTTTTTGACTTCTTCGGCCAGATCTTCCATACCGACAACATCCGCACCTGCTTCTTTTGCCTTGTCAGCATTTTCGCCCTGAGTAAAAACCGCAACGCGAACCATTTTACCTGTGCCATTTGGCAATACCGTGGAGCCACGCACCGCCTGGTCGGATTTACGCGGATCAACACCCAGATTTATACTCACATCAACGCTTTCAACAAATTTTGCGCGAGGCAAATCCTTTAATAAATCGAACGCTTCTGCGCTCGAATAAACGCGATCACGATCAACCTTTTCAGCAATAATCTTTTGACGCTTACTTAGCTTAGCCATTATTTCACGCCCTCCACTTCAAGACCCATGCTGCGGGCGCTGCCTGCAATAGTACGTACTGCTGCATCCATATCCGCCGCAGTTAAATCTGGCTCTTTCGCCTTGGCGATTTCTTCGAGCTGTTCGCGAGTTACCTTGCCAACTTTTTTGGTATTCGGTTCGCCGCTACCCTTCTGGATGCCAGCAGCCTTCTTCAGCAAAATCGCTGCGGGCACTGTTTTGGTAACAAACGTAAAACTCTTGTCATTATAAACTGTGATCACAACAGGAATTGGCAGACCTTTCTCCATCTCCTGAGTCTGCGCATTAAATGCTTTACAGAATTCCATGATGTTTACGCCAACCTGACCCAGCGCAGGACCAACAGGCGGACTTGGATTAGCTTCGCCAGCAGGCACCTGAAGCTTCAGATATGAATCAACTTTTTTAGCCATATTTTATTACTCCGCGAGTACGAACGTTATTGGCAAGACAAAAAACAACTGACTCCCGCAAACTCCTCGACAATTTATCTAAATAAAAATCAGGTCTTTTCAACCTGAAAAAACTCAAGCTCAACAGGCGTTGAGCGTCCAAAAATCTGTACCGCCACACGCAATGTATTTTTTTCGTAGTTGACTTCCTCAACCACCCCATTGAAGTCATTAAACGGCCCATCATTAACGCGAACCACTTCACCCACTTCAAACAAAACCTTGGGCCGAGGAGCTGCAACACCTTCCTCCATACGATTCATAATCGCATTTGCTTCCTTCTCGGAAATAGGAGCAGGCTTATCGCTTGTACCGCCAATAAAACCAAGTACACGCGGGGTATTTTTCACCAGATGCCAGGAGTCATCATTCAGCTCCATCTGCACCAGAATATAACCAGGAAAAAACTTGCGGGTGCTTTTACGCTTTTGGCCTTCGCGCATTTCAACCACTTCTTCGGTAGGAATCAGAATTTCTCCAAAATAATCCTGCAAACCATAGCGCTCTATACGCTCTTTCAACGCATCCCTGACGCGCATTTCATAATTGGAATACGCATGCACGACATACCATTGTTTGGCCATGTTAGCCTCCTACCGACAAGAGAGTTTTCACCCCCCATCCAAGCAACATATCTACAAACCACAGGAAAATCGCCAGCAATACCACTAAAATAAACACCATCAAGGTAGTCTGCATGGTTTCCGCCCGCGTAGGCCAGACCATTTTGCGAACCTCCGTTCGCGAAGCCGACAGAAAATTAACCAGCCCCCTGCCTTTTTCCGTGGTAAGCGCAACGCCAACAGCCACGCCTATAACTGCAAGCATTCCCAGCACACGATACAATAGCGATTCTTCGCCAAAATAATAAAAACCTGCAATCGCCACAAGCAACAGCAATAAAGCAATTGAAAGTTTAACCGTATCAAGGAAGGAACCCTGAGTTTCTGTATTTGTTGCCATAATAATTACTTTAAATGACTTTAGATTTATCGCCTGACCCAAGCCAGACAAGACATGCGCAAGCACATCAATCAAACATGGCCTTTCATAATTCTTAATCAGAGTGGCAGGCCAGGAGGGAATCGAACCCCCAACCTGCGGTTTTGGAGACCGCTGCTCTGCCAATTGAGCTACTGGCCTAGTTTTCTAAACACCTCAAAAACCAGGTCTCTGAAATAACAAAAAGAATGAGGAGAAATTACCAGGTAATCCTCCTCATTCTCGAAAGGACGCGCAGTATAACAGAAGTAATTATTTACTCAACATTTATTAACATAGAGATATTAATGTTGAGACAAATTATTCGGTTATCTGCGCGAGCTATATTTCAACCTTATTCGATGATCTTGGACACAACGCCCGCACCCACGGTGCGACCGCCTTCGCGAATCGCAAAACGCAAACCGTCTTCCATCGCTATCGGGTTGATCAAGGTGACGGTCATCTTGACGTTATCACCTGGCATAACCATTTCCGTGCCTTCCGGAAGATCCACAGCGCCGGTTACGTCGGTGGTTCTGAAATAGAACTGCGGACGGTAACCATTGAAAAATGGCGTATGACGACCGCCTTCATCTTTTGAAAGCACATAGACTTCTGCTTCAAACTTGGTGTGCGGCGTGATTGAACCTGGCTTACATAATACCTGGCCGCGCTCAACTTCTTCACGTTTGGTGCCGCGTAGCAGTACGCCCACGTTGTCGCCCGCCTGACCTTCGTCAAGCAGCTTGCGGAACATTTCAACGCCGGTACAGGTGGTTGTCTTGGTGTCGCGTATGCCTACGATTTCAATGTCGTCGCCCACATGGATAATACCGCGCTCAATACGAC
>JANTHA010000009.1 GCA_024762625.1 Thiotrichaceae bacterium | reverse complement strand
CCTTGCCAATGTCGATGACATGCAAATGCGACGGATAATGATTTTGCTGAAACGCCTGACGAACAACATGCTCGCCGGAGACTGCGTCCAGCGCCGCCTGAAACATACGGCGTAAATCGGAACGGATTTGATTCATCATGCTTTAATCGCGTGTTAGTCAGCTCATTAGTCAGCTAATCAGTCAGAAAGACCGCGCGCCAGATCCACCTGAATATCAGCAATGGCTTCTAGTCCAACCGAAATCCGTAGCAAGCCATCATCGATACCAGCATCATCGCGTTGCTGTTGAGATAAGCGACCATGCGTGGTGCTCGCCGGGTGGGTAATGGTGCTTTTGACATCGCCGAGATTGGCCGTGATGGATAGCAGTCGGGTGCTGTTCACCACCTTCCAGGCCGCCTCTTTTCCGCCTTTCACGACAAAGGACACAATGCCGCCAAAGCCGCTTTGCTGTTTTTTCGCCAACTGATATTGCGGGTGATCTTCCAGACCGGGGTAATAAACCTTTTCCACAGCAACTTGCGTTTGTAGCCATTGAGCCAGCGCCAGTGCATTTTCGCAATGCGCTTTCATGCGCAGATCAAGCGTTTCCAGCCCCTTGGAAAAAACCCAGGCGTTAAACGGACTCATTGCAACTCCGCCAGTTCGTAAAATACTGTGGATCTCTTCGCCAACCGTTTGTTTATCACCAACCACCGCGCCGCCCAGACAACGCCCCTGCCCGTCCAGATATTTGGTCGCCGAATGCACCACGATATCCGCACCGAGCGTCAGCGGCTTTTGTAAAGCGGGCGTACAGAAACAGTTATCAATGACCAGTTTGGCGTCATGCTGGTGCGCTATATCAGCCAGGCTCTCAATATCAACCAGTTCAGTGAGCGGATTGGAGGGCGTTTCCGCAAACAATAAGCGGGTATTGGGCCTGACCGCATTTTGCCAGGCGTCAAGATCAGAAAGCTCGACAAAATCGAATTCGATCGCAAATTTTTGCAATATGTTGGTAAACAGAATGGTGCTGGTGCCAAAAATGGATCGGGAGCTGACCACATGATCGCCCGCCTTCAAAAGCCCCAGGATTACGGCCATGATCGCCGACATGCCGGACGAGGTCGCTACACAGCTTTCTGCGCCTTCCAGCGCTGCGAGCCGATCCTGAAAACAACTGACCGTGGGATTGGCGACCCGTGAATAAAAATAACCTTCCTCATCGCCGGAAAAACGCGCTGCGGCCTCTTCTGCGCTTTTAAAAGTAAAACTCGAAGTCAGGAACAGTGCTTCTGAATGTTCCTGAAAACTACTTTGTTGATGGCCTGCTCTGATGGCTAAGGTGTCAAAAAGATAATCGTTCATCTGTGTTTTTCCTGTTTATCAGTTTTATCACGAATCGGTCTTGACAAAAAACAGGCATAAAAAAACCTGCATTGCCAAAAGCCAAAGCAGGTTTCTTGAAGACTCACCACGCTTTAGCAATATTTGTAAAGCGCCTGCAAGCTGTCTCTCAAATCAGCGCTATTAGTATAATATAAACCTAAAGCATTGGGCGAGTCAAACCTGTAATACCAACAATGCTAGTTCGCTGCCTAGCAGTCAATCACTTGACTGATTTTTCAAACCATTCGATAAATTCTTTGAGCTGCTGCTCATATTTTTCCTGGGTTTCACAGTCTCCTGTATGCGGAAAGGTGGTTTCATCCTTGTCCAGGTCAATTATTTCGGAATTCAAACGGTAATTTTCGTCCCAGACGCTGATCTCGGTCATAAAATCGGCGGTATCAACGCGCACATAGGCTTGTCCACGGCCTGAGTCTCTGAATTCGGTCTGGGAGTTTTTGGATTTAAACAAATCCATATTGTCTTTAAACCATTGATAAAGCGTTGAAACAGCAGATTGTTGAGTCATTTGATACCTGAATGAAAATGATTAAAAACGGTAACTATTCTGCGTGTTTAGATTTTGGTTCAGTTCAAGGCATTTTCGCACGGAAAATGTGAGCACATATCAAATATGTGACCATTTGAGTACGAAAATAACGCCACTTTTGTAGCTTACGCGGGCAAAAAGATGAATACGCTGAGTAGTTACTAAAACGAAGGGTCTATTAATAAAACTTTAGGACGCCTTTTGCAAGCGGGCTTTTAAAAAATCGCAAATTTCATCTTGCGCAATTTTTTCAAAATAACCGGTTTGCAAATCCTTAAACTCAACAACCCCTGCTGAAAGACTGCGCCCGGAAATGACCACACGGTATCGTATTCCAAGAAATTCAATTACCTCAAACATATTTCGGGGTTTTTGCCCACGATCATCCACCAATACGCTGTAACCTGCTTTTTTCAATTGGTAATAAAGTCGGTCAGTTATCTCTTTTACTTCGACAAAGGTCGCCGGTTGCATCGGAGCCAGCGCTATCTGGAAACCGCCCCCGTTTTCCATGTGATTCCTTAATTCTTTGATGTTGGTTTGCGATAAATACAATTGGATAAATAATATTAACTGATTATAAATTTTAATGTGACTATAGCCTGATCTTTGCTAATATCCTGTCTATAACATAATTAACAATAAACCGTTAGAAACATATATAAATCCCCTGGAGGAAATTCACATGAGTGCATTTACCAGTTTTTGTAAAAACTGCCTGTTAGCAGGTATTGTAACGCTTTCCGTCGTGATACTGGCTGTCATGGTCTGGACCATGCTGATCTAGCGTTGACGGTTTATGTGGAATTAACTAACGCAAAACGCCAGCCCTGAAATAAAACTTATCGGCATTACGGCTGGATGATCCCAGCACATTAAAGGTCGAACCATCCGGGTCTTTGGCGTAGCCATGACAATAAAATTCCAGTTGATGCCGGGCGTTGACAAACACGGTCGCTGCGGCGCGCACATTGCAACTGGACATGTTCTGGCGGGTGCTAAACGCATTGACTGGCGTAAATCTTAAAGCGCCGTGGTTTTTCTCTAGCCTGGACAAACGCCAGTAACCGTTGCCATTGATGGCTTTTATCCCTTTTTCATCGCCCGTGGTGTGAATCGCATAAATATCGCCCGTGCCACATTCCGTCATCAGCGACAGGTTTTCCGAAAAGCCATAGACGCGCGGCCAGCCTAGCGCCCTGGTCATGCGCGATTCGGTAATATAGGTCATGGATGTGGGGCGACCGCCCACGCCGCGCACATGATAAAAACGGTTCAGGCGCGCTCCGGCGTCCTGCCCGCCCGGCCCGGTTGTAACGAGCAGGTAATTATTTCTTGATAGCCTGACTGCCCCAAGGCCACCGCCGAAATTGGCGTTATGAATCGCGAGCCTAATGTCGCTTTTCTGGTCAGGGCTATACAGATCCTTAAAAACCAGCCTGTTTTTGTCTCCATAGAGCAGGTATTTTCCCAGCGCATGTACGCCGCTTGGGTGCCTACCCTGTGTTTGATGCAGGGATGACAGGTATTTCTTGCCATCGCGTTCCTGACGCACCACAAAGATACCGCCGCGACGTTTATGACTATGGCTACCGGCATACGGAAAACGATCCGAATTGGTGCGTACAAAGCCCTGCACATGGGTATCCGGGATGCCCAGCGCATAGACTGGATCGCCATCAAAAATATCCAGCGGACGCAAACCTGAAGGCGGGTATTGCTGCGGCCAGTTAAAGCGCCAGGGTTTGTTGCGCCAGCTAATCCGGCCAGTCGCAGCTTTGCGGTACTGCTCACGGATATTGGCGGCGCATACGTTGCAATCCGCCTCACCGCGGCGACAGGAAGCATCGCCCTTGCTTAGGTCAAGCGGATATCTGAGTGTCTGGTTGGCTGACTCAACCACAGCTTGTTTGATTTTTCCGGGGTTGCGCACATGCCGGCTACTTGATGAACCAGCCAGCTCAGGCCGCGAACGAATTACCGAAGGTTTTTGTTTATCCGGCTGTGGCTGTACTTGCTGATGCTCTGATTGAGAGTAAGGCTTGTTGGCAATAGAGGCGGGTGACCGCGAATTTGTATGCGGGTACACAACCGTACTACTGATAATGCCGCTTTTAATCTCAGGCGCCCAGTTAGTGCTGTTAACTGATCTCCCCGGCGCACCGCCATTATGGCGGTGATCAATACGCCCATTGGGCAACACATGCCGATGAATTCTGCCGCCATGTTCATGAAAAACGGATGACGCGGGCGCTGAAAAAGCCGTTTGACCGAAAAAAAACTGGCTGAAACAGATACTGCATACAATTAAAAACATCCTGTTTTTCATGATAATGCCATCCTTAAATATAATCTTAAATATAATCCGTCTCTCCACCGGGCGTTTAGTTCCGCTAATCACCTCTGGCTCCGCTATTATAAGGAAAATAACAAAAGCAGGCCTTGTTGATTTATACTTATTTCATGAATGCGAACACAAAACAGCCCGTCATCGCCATCGCCATCACCGGTGCTTCGGGGAGCGCCTATGCAATGCGCCTGATCGAAACATTGATTGACCAGCGTTGCAGTCTCTATATCATGATTTCCAAAGCGGGACATATGGTGTTGAAGATGGAAGCTGGCCTGACAATTCCGGGCAGTCCCAAAGAAGCCGAAAAATGGTTAAGCAGCCGCTTCAGCGCCAGACCGGGACAGATCCGGGTTTTCGGCAAACAGGACTGGAACGCGCCCATCGCCAGCGGCTCTAATGCGCCAGACGCCCTAGTGGTCTGCCCCTGTACGTCTGGAACGCTTGCATCCATCGCCAACGGTTTGAGTGAAAACCTGATTGGGCGGGCTGCCGATGTGGTTATCAAGGAAAAGAAAAAACTGATTCTTGTGGTTCGCGAAACGCCCTTCTCGGTCATTCACCTCAAAAACATGTTGCGCCTGGCTGAAACCGGCGTTGTCATCATGCCGGCCAATCCAGGGTTTTACCACGCCCCGGAATCGATTGATGACATCGTGGATTTCATGGTCGCCAGAATACTTGATCAGCTCGGGATCAGCCACACGCTGATGCGCCCCTGGGGAGAAAACAAAGAAACTTAACTATGCGACTTAGTAATTCAACTAAGCCATTCAACTAAGCAAAGCGACTTAACAATATTTCTTTAAAAACGCCTTGAAGTCCTCACCCAGAGCAGGGTGCTGAGTAGCGTACTCGACATTTGCCATCATATAACCCAGCTTGGAGCCGCAATCATGGCTTTTACCGGTCATGTGAAACGCATTCACGGTTTCTTTTTCCATGAGCATGGCGATCGCATCGGTTAACTGGATTTCATCGCCTGCGCCCATTGGCGTATGTTCCAGTAAATCCCAAATTGACGATGAAAGCACATAGCGTCCCACCACAGCCATGTTGGACGGCGCTTCGTCAACAGGCGGCTTCTCTACCACCTTGGTCATTTTCGCAGAAGCGCCAGGTTTAAGTTTATGACCATTGACATCCGCAACGCCATAACTGCTCACCTGCTCCATGGGAACCGGCTCCACCATGATCTGGCTTTCGCCGTTATCATCAAACAAACGCAGCATTTCCGCCAGATTCTCCTTGTGCAAATCACAGTTGTACTCATCAATCAGCACATCTGGCAGAATCACCACAAATGATTCCTCTCCAACCGCAGGACGCGCGCATAATACCGCATGACCCAGTCCTCTGGCGACGCCCTGACGCACATGCATGATGGTGACATGTTCAGGCGTAATGGCGCGCACTTCATCAAGCAATTGTCGTTTTACGCGTTTTTCCAGCTCTGATTCAAGCTCGTAGCTGGTGTCAAAATGGTTTTCGATGGCGTTTTTACTCGAGTGCGTCACCAACACAATCTCGGTTATGCCCGCCGCTATACATTCATTCACGATGTACTGGATCATCGGCTTATCGACAATGGGAAGCATTTCTTTGGGAATGGCCTTCGTTGCGGGCAACATGCGCGTACCAAGACCGGCGACTGGAATGACTGCTTTACGAATTTTGTGTTTGATTTTCATATTTAGATAAGCCCCTTTCTTATTATGATTAATTATTGTGCAATTTTCTCATAAAAATTGAAGCAGGTCACTACGCTTTATCTGAAAATTCATAATTATGATAAATTTTATTTATTCCTTAAATCCTTGCGCAATACCTTACCCACATTGCTTTTCGGCAAATCATCAACGAATTCAATCTTTTTTGGACACTTATAGCCAGTTAATTGTTGACGACAATAATTAATCAGTTCGTCTTTCGTCAGGCTGGGATCCTGTTTAACTACAAACAGTTTGACCGCTTCGCCTGTTTTTTTATGCGGCACGCCAATAGCGCCAACTTCCAATACCTTGGGGTGTGCGACCACAATTTCCTCAATTTCATTCGGGTAGACATTGAATCCGGAAACAATGATCAAGTCCTTGATGCGGTCAACCAGTTTGACATAACCTGCTTCATTTACTACGGCGACATCTCCGGTACTCAACCAGCCATCTTCATCCAGCACCTTGGCGGTTTCCTCAGGACGATTCCAGTAACCCTGCATCACCTGCGGACCGCGAATATTCAATTCGCCCGCTTCATTGAAAGATAAGAGCTCGCCTTGTTCATCACAGACGCAAATTTCCGTCGAGGATATCGGCAAGCCAATCATCCCTGTATATTCGGTGATGGTCAACGGATTAATACAGGCTGCGGGCGATGTTTCAGTCAAGCCATAAGCCTCCAGCAACACATGCCCGGTTACTTCATGCCATTTTTTGGCGACCGGCCCCTGCACAGCCATGCCGCCGGCAAGCACCACTTTCAAATGGGAAAAATCCAGTTGATCAAAGCCAGGCGTATTCAGCAAGCCATTAAACAGCGTATTGACGCCCGTTATGAATGAAAACTGATGCTGCCCCAGCTCTTTGATAAAGCCTTTCATGTCCCGGGGGTTGGTAATGAGCACGTTTTTTGCGCCAATTTTCATCGCAAACAACGCATTCGCTAGCAGTGAAAAAATATGATATAGCGGCAAGGGTGTAATGACGACTTCCTTTCCCTCTTCCAGATCACGCGCCGCCCAGGCGTGCGCCTGCACCAGATTCGCAACCATATTTCTGTGAGTCAGCGCCGCGCCTTTGGCGACGCCCGTAGTGCCGCCCGTGTACTGCAAAAAGGCGATATCCTGTTGCGCTACCTCGGCATCCTCAAAAGGTTGACCTTTGCCCTTTGCCAGCGCCTCATTGAAACGGATTGCGCCAGGAAGCTTGAAAGGCGGTACCATTTTTTTAATATGCTTGACTACGAAATTAACCAGCAAGGACTTGGGGAAACCCGCCAGATCCCCAATACGTGTGGTAATGACGGTTTTAACCGGCGTCTCCTCAAGCACGCTCTGAAGCGTGTTTGCAAAATTTTCCAGAATCACGATGGCGACAGCGCCGGAATCATTAAGTTGATGCTCCAGCTCGCGGTCGGTATACAGCGGGTTGGTGTTGACCACAATCAGCCCGGCTCGCAACGCGGCAAACAGCGCCACCGGATATTGCAACAGATTAGGCATCATGATCGCGATCCGATCGCCTTTTTTTAATCCCGCGGTTTGCGTTAAATAGGCTGCAAAATCGCGTGTCATCTGATCCAGTTCCCTGAAGCTGATTTCCCTGCCAAGATTGGAAAAGGCGGGCAAATCGCCAAATTTTTTAATGGATTGATGAAATAGATCGCCAATGGAATCGTATTCATCCGGATTGATAGTTTCAGGCACGCCCTCCTGATAACTTTTTAACCAGACTTTTTCCATGCATTTTTTACGAGACGTCACACGCTACTCCTTGATGAGTTTTTATACTTAGTTTAGACTATTTATTTAATGTCATACATTGATTCCAGCGCCTTTTTAAAGCGCGCCACAATATCGCCTGCCGATTCAATGTTGCGGATACCCGCCACGCTTTTTCCGGCCTGCCAGAACTGCTGTTCACCCTGTTCATCCAGCGACGCCTTGCGTAACTGGAAAGCTGATTTCAACGTGTAGAACAAACGCATCCAGTGCTTGCCTCTGGGGTGTTTCAACAAAAAACGTGCGATACGCCCAGGCTTTACGCCCTGATTTTTAATATAACCGGTATTGATAATGGAAACGGGAATACCGGTAATTTTTTCACTCAGCACAATATCATCCGCATCGGCCGACACAATCGCTTCCTTATAAGGCAAACTGCTGTTGCATTCTTTGGTCGCAATAAAACGCGTACCCAGCTGACAGGCGGCGTATCCCAGTTTCATGGCTTCGACATATTGCGCCTCGTTGCCGATGCCGCCTGCGCACACCAGCGGGACATCCAGATCAGCCAGCTCTTCGAACAGCTGCTCCTTTGTTTTGGCTCCGGCATGACCGCCAGCATGATTATTCACAGCAATCAGGCCCTGAGCGCCGCCCGCCAGTCCTTTTTCCGCCCACTTGCGTTCGGTGACGTCATGATATACCACGCCGCCATGCGGCGACACCGCATCCACTACCCATTTGGGATTGCCCAGCGACGTAATAAAAAATCGCACGCCTTCCTCCAGCGCAATATCCACCCAGGCGACCATTTTGTCATGGTAGCGTCTGGATGATTTTTCAATCAATGCATTCATGCCGATAGGCTTGTCGGTAATGGATTTTATATCACGTAAGGCTTGCCTGAAATCCTGCTTGTGAACAAAAGTTAGTGAAACCGGTTGCACCACGCCCAGCGCGCCTGCTTTGGATACCGCCGCCACCAGCTCCAGGTTGGAACAGGGATACATCGGGCCACAGATCAGCGGTATTTCCACATGACTGTCATGAGTGAAGGCCGTTTCCAGGCTGTTTTTTAGCGGCTTATTCATCGCCTTTCCTGATCAGGGTTTCTTTGGGTGACAAACGCCAGTGCACCTTAATCCGCGCCACGACATCGTTTTCAGCATCCCTGATTTCAGCCTCGGCGATACTTGTGATGGATGATGTGATTACCTCAGGCGGAGCCGCCCTGCCTTCTGCAATCAGGCTGCCGCGCGCCTTTTTGATGTACTCGATTTCCAGCTTGACTACAATGGCGCGCGCCGATGAAGGCGCAGCTGAAATCATCGCCAGTCCACTCGCAAGCTCCCCCAGATTCGCCAGCGCTATGGCGTGAATACTGTTCAGGTGGTTACGCACTGCGCGCCGGTCTTTCAAGGCGACGCGCGCAAAACCCGCGTGCAATTCCAGAACCTGTGCGCCAATGGAACCGGAATAAGGAGCCGTTCTGCCCAGGATAAAACTATAAATCCTGCGTCCTAACGCGGTTTTGCCCCAACGATGCCACAGCGTCAGAACCCGATGCTCGCCTGATTGGTTTGCGGTTCCCTGTATTTTTTCTGATGATTTATTTGCGTCCAATCAGATACCTAAAGTCGATATGTTTCTTAACCTGAAGTATAGACGACAATTTGAATTTATCCGGTAAAAGCGCGTTTAGAATTCAAATAGGCCACTTCCTGTTGCGTACTTTCACGACCCAGAATGGCATTGCGATGCGGAAAACGACCAAATTCCCGGATCAGTTCGCGATGATGTTTTGCAAAACGCAAATTATCTTTTAAGCCGGCCTTCTCAAACATCGCCACAGACAAATCCTGATCCTGCAGCGTTTCACTGTGCATCAGCGGCATATACAAAAAAGCCACGCGCTCTGCGGCTATTTGTTCATCCAGCCCTTCGTTGATGGCGCATCTCGCGACTTGAATAGACTGCGCCTCGGTAGAAAACGCTTTGGCGGAGCCGCGAAACATATTCAGCGGCAACTGATCGAGCACGATACACAGAGCCAAACAACCTTCGGCGGTATCCTTCCAGTGGTCCTTTTCACCACGCTGCGCGCTTTCCCAGAGTGCTTCAAATCTATTACGAATTTGCTGGTCAAGCTGCGGCGTGGCGTTAAACCAGTGCTTATTCATCGGTGGACTGAACCAGAAATCAAGCAATTCATTTTTCAAAATTTGGCCCTGCCAATCTGCCATGCCACATCCGCCGCCTGACGATTTTCAATCACGTCATGCACGCGAAAAATTGCGACGCCCGCTGCAACGCCCAACGCGGTAGTGGCGCAAGTTGCCGCAACACGCTTTTGCGGATCATCTTCACCCGTAATCTCTCCGAGAAAACGTTTGCGACTGGTTCCGAGCAATACGGGGGAACCCAGCGCCACAAGCTTCGGCAACGCCGCCAGCAAGGACAGGTTATGCTCCCGCAACTTGCCAAAACCAATGCCGGGATCGAGGATGATATTTTCCTTTTTAACACCCAGTTTGACAGCCAGTTGTGCGCGCTCCCGAAGATAGGCGCAAACTTCTTTAACAACATCGCCATAGGCTGGATTATCCTGCATCCGGTCAGATTTCCCCTTACGGTGCATCAGCACAATAGTCGCTCCTGTTTCAGCCACCAGCGTCAGCATCGCATCCGAAGAATCCTCGCCCGCCGAAATATCGTTAATCCAGTTTGCGCCCGCCTCCAGCGCGGCTTTTGCAACCTGCTGCAAACTCGTATCTACGCTGATCAGCAATTGCTCATCCTTTTCACGAATCCCCTGGATAACGGGAATCACGCGTTTGATTTGTTCGCTGGCTGGAATTTCCTTGGCGCCGGGGCGAGTCGATTCGCCGCCCACGTCGATGATCCCGGCGCCCTGATCGCGCATCTCAAATGCGCGCTTGATCGCCCTGTCTGGCGCGTTGTACCGGCCGCCGTCGGAGAAACTGTCAGGCGTGACGTTGAGGATGCCCATGATGAGCGGGGGCTGCTTGTCTGGATTCATTGCCATGCTTTAAATTAAAGCACGAATTCGCTTGTTTTTCTTCTCAAAATGTAACTGCGCTCATCACATCCATTCACTGAGCCATCTGAAAGCGGCTTTGAACCAGATGGCGGCGCAATGAAAGGGACAGGGCTATACGATTGAGGATTGCCCGATCATTGACGCCTTGTATGAACCTTAAACAGCAATTCTGAATGAGCCAATAATCAAAGCCCGTCAGGTTATGACCAAATGGCTTTTTGATAATGCCTGAGTATTGTTCCGTCCTTGCTAATCAGACGCGCGTTTGTTGCCGTCTAAATCTGTATAGATCAAATGACAAAACTGATTTTTCCAGCTCTTTCCAGATCTATGGTCTATATTCATTTCAGGTTAGCTGAAAATAACAGGACGCCATGACAAGCTATGTAAAAGTCGCGGGTTTACAAATCGCTGCTCCGCTTAACGAACTACTTGAAGAAGTTGCGGAAGATGTGGGGCTGGACAAGCAGGCGTTATGGCGAAATTTTGCCGACATCATTCGTCGGCTCGCGCCTGAAAATAAGACGTTGCTTGAAAAACGCGAACAACTGCAAACGCTGATTGACCAGTGGCATCAAACGCATCCATACCCTTTTGATTCAGAAACTTATAAAAACTTTCTTAGAAAAATTGGCTATCTTCAGAGCGAAGGCGAAGACTTCACGATCACAACCGAAAACGTCGATGATGAAATCGCCCGCATCGCCGGCCCGCAACTGGTGGTGCCGCTGGACAATGCGCGCTTTGCACTGAACGCAGCCAATGCGCGCTGGGGCAGCCTTTACGATGCGCTTTATGGGAGCGACGTTTTAGACGCTGAAAACGGCGCAAAACCACGTGATTCTTCATTCAGCACCGAACGCGCCAGACAGGTCATAGATTACGCCAGCGACTTTCTCGATCAGGCGATTCCACTCGGCGGTTCAGTCTCACACCGCGATGTACGACGCTACCGACTGCTTCATGATGATAATAAAAAAACATATCAACTGGAAATAAAAACGAACAGCGGCGAAAACGCAAACCTGACGGAAAACAGTCAATTCCGCGGCTTTCATGAGAACAACAAACAACTGACGCTGCTCTTTATAAACAATGATTTACATATAGAAATTCAACTTGACCCTGATCACCCGATTGGCAAGCTGCACCCGGCGGGAGTCAGGGATATTGTGCTGGAATCCGCCATTACCACCATTCAGGACTGTGAAGACTCGGTGACGGCAGTGGACGCGGAAGACAAAACAGTTTTGTACCACAACTGGCTGGGTTTAATGCGCGGCGACCTGAGCGCTCGTTTTAACAAAAATGGCAAAACGCTCACACGACGGCTCAATGCAGACCGGGTTTACAGCACGCCTGAAGGATCAAGCCTCACCCTGCCGGGACGCAGCCTGTTAATGATTCGTCACGTCGGGCATCTGATGACCACAGATGCCGTGCTGGATGAATCCGGCGCGGAAATTCCCGAAGGCATACTGGACGCGATGTTCGCCAGCCTGATTGCGCTTTACGACATAAAGGGCCTGGGACGTTACCGCAACAGCAGCAAACGCAGCATCTATGTAGTCAAGCCAAAAATGCACGGCCCGGACGAAGTCGCCTTTAGCGTCAAGCTGTTCGCCGCCGTCGAAAACACATTGGGTTTACCTGCCAACACATTGAAAATAGGAATAATGGACGAAGAACGACGCACCACGGTGAACCTCAAGGAATGCATCCGCGCCGCGCAGGAGCGGCTGATTTTTATCAACACCGGCTTTCTTGATCGCACCGGTGATGAAATTCACACCAGCATGCAGGCGGGCGCCTTTCTGCCCAAGAATGAAATCAAGAAACAGGTCTGGATCAAGGCATATGAAGACTGGAATGTTGATATCGGACTGGCCTGCGGCCTCAAGGGTAAGGCGCAAATCGGCAAGGGCATGTGGGCGATGCCGGATGAAGTGGCCGAGATGATGCAACAAAAAATCGCCCATCCCAAAGCCGGTGCAAACACCGCCTGGGTACCCTCCCCGACCGCCGCCACCCTGCACGCCATGCATTATCATCAGGTTCGGGTTTCCGATGTGCAAGACAGGCTCGCCAAACGCGCGCGCGCCAGTCTGGATGAGATACTGACGATCCCGCTACTGGGCGACAGGCGACTCAGCGCAAAGCAAATCAGTGAAGAACTGGACGAAAACACACAAAGCATACTGGGCTATGTGGTGCGCTGGATTGACCAGGGCGTGGGCTGCTCAAAGGTGCCGGACATTCACCATGTCGCCCTCATGGAAGACCGCGCCACCTTACGCATTTCCAGCCAGTTGCTTGCCAACTGGCTCATGCACGGCGTCTGTGACAAGGAGCAGATTGAAGACAGCTTCCGGCGCATGGCGCAGATCGTCGATGAACAAAACCAGGGCGATCCGTTCTACCAAGCGCTTGCGCCAGACTATACATCGCTCGCCTACCGCGCGGCGCTAGATCTGGTTTTCAAGGGCGCGGAACAACCCAGCGGCTACACCGAACCGATACTGCACGCGTATCGCCGCCAACAGAAACAACAATGACCAGCAAAGGAAGAAAACTCATGAAACACAATCAACAACTAACAGAACAAGTGGCCAGACTACAAAAAGACTGGGATGAAAACCCGCGTTGGGAAGATGTCAAACGAGACTATTCCGCTGCCGACGTGGTTCGACTGCGCGGTTCGCTACAGCCCGAACACACCCTGGCGCGGCGCGGCGCCGAAAAACTCTGGGAGTTAATCCACGGCTCGGCAAAAAAAGGCTATGTGAACGCCATGGGCGCGATCACGGCGGGCCAGGCGATGCAACAGGCCAAGGCTGGTCTGGAAGCGATTTACCTGTCCGGCTGGCAGGTCGCGGCAGATGGCAACACCTCGGAAACCATGTACCCTGACCAGTCGCTATACGCCTACGATTCGGTTCCCACCATGGTGCGCCGCATCAATAATACCTTTAAGCGCGCCGATGAAATACAGTGGGCGCGCCTCTGCGAAGGCAAGCTGGACGAAGCCGATGCGATAGACTACTTCCTACCCATCGTAGCCGACGCCGAAGCCGGTTTTGGCGGCGTGCTGAACGCCTTTGAGCTGATGAAAAACATGATTGTGGCGGGCGCGGCCGGTGTCCATTATGAGGATCAACTCGCCGCTGTAAAAAAATGCGGTCACATGGGCGGCAAGGTGCTGGTGCCTACCCAGGAAGCGATACAAAAACTACAGGCGGCGCGCCTCGCCGCCGATGTGATGGACACACCCACCGTACTGCTGGCGCGCACCGACGCCGAAGCCGCCAACCTGCTAACATCCGACGCCGACCCCTATGACGCGCCCTTTATCACGGGCGAGCGCACCGCCGAGGGTTTTTACCGCGTCAAAAACGGCCTGGAACAAGCCATTTCGCGCGGCGTCGCCTATGCGCCCTACGCCGATCTGGTGTGGTGCGAAACCGGCAAACCCGACCTGGGTTTTGCGCGCGAATTCGCCGAAGCGGTGATCGCCGAAAACCCTGGACAGATACTGGCTTATAACTGTTCGCCATCGTTTAACTGGAAAAAGAATCTGAGCGACACGGAAATCGCCGAATTCCAGGACAAGATCGCCGCGATGGGTTACAAATACCAGTTCATCACGCTCGCTGGGATTCACAGCATGTGGTACAACATGTTTGATCTGGCTTACGATTATGCCCGCGGCGAAGGTATGAAACACTATGTCGAAAAAGTCCAGGAGCCTGAATTCGCAGCCGCCGAGAAGGGCTATACCTTTGTCTCGCATCAGCAAGAAGTTGGCGCAGGTTATTTCGATGACGTAACCACCGTAATCCAGGGCGGCGAGTCTTCGGTCACGGCGCTGACGGGTTCAACCGAGGAAGAACAGTTTTAACTGTAAGCATACAAACAAATTGTATTAGCATTTGTACAGATACAACACTTTTTTTCTGCTAGACTCCTATCACTTCGCACAAAAACAGTGCATAAAACGGCGCATTAAACTGCGTACATTATTATCATCTGCAGAATGATAGGGATGCATGCGAAGATTTATTTACCACAAGGAGAAGAACTATGAGTCAAAAAAACGCTTATTGGAGCGCTAACCTTAAACTCATGGCGTTTTGTTTAGCCATCTGGTTTCTGGTTTCTTTCGTTTTCGGCATTTTAATGGTCGATCAACTCAACGCCATTCGCATCGGTGGTTATAAACTAGGCTTCTGGTTTGCCCAGCAAGGCTCCATCTATGTCTTTCTGGTGCTGATCTTTTTCTACGCCTTCATGATGAACCGGATCGACCGTAAATACGGCGTTCACGAAGACCAACACTAGGAGCGGCTCATAAAATGGACTTAACAACATTAACGTATATTTTCGTATTCGGCACCTTTGGTCTGTACTTTGCTATCGCCTGGTGGGCGCGGGCGCGTTCAACCAGTGATTTTTATGTCGCCAACAAGGGCGTACACCCTGTTCTAAACGGTATGGCGACAGGCGCAGACTGGATGAGCGCCGCGTCATTCATCTCCATGGCGGGTCTGATCGCCTTTACCGGATATGGCGGCTCGGTGTTCCTGATGGGGTGGACAGGGGGTTATGTATTGCTTGCAATGCTGCTTGCGCCCTATCTTCGCAAACACGGAAAATTCACCGTGCCGGAATTTATCGGCGATCGCTATTACTCGCAAACAGCGCGTATTGTTGCAGTCGCCTGCCTGATTATCGCCTCCATCACATACATCATCGGCCAGATGAAAGGCGTTGGCGTCGCATTCTCTCGCTTCCTTGAACTGCCTTTCGCAACAGGCCTGTATATTGGCATGTTTGTTGTCTGGGTTTATGCGGTTCTAGGCGGCATGAAAGGCATCACCTATACCCAGATCGCTCAGTATGTCGTACTGATATTTGCCTACACGGTTCCTGCAGTGTTTATTTCGCTGCATCTGACAGGCAACCCGATTCCACAAATCGGTCTTGGCAGCAAGATGATCGATGGCAGCGATATGTACCTGCTCGACAAACTGGACATGATCGTAAAGGAGCTCGGCTTTAACGAATACACCACCAGCAAAATGGGTAGTACGCTCAATATGTTTGCCTACACCATGTCGCTGATGATCGGTACAGCAGGTCTGCCGCACGTTATCATGCGTTTCTTCACCGTACCTTCGGTTAAGGCCGCGCGTTCATCTGCGGGCTGGGCGCTTTTCTTTATCGCCCTGCTTTATACTGTAGCGCCAGCAGTTGGCGCCATGGCGCGCTTGAATCTGATCAACACCATCCAGCCTGCTACAGGAGAAAACCTGGTCTATGCGGAGCGTCCCCAGTGGTTTAAAAACTGGGAAACAACCGGTCTGCTGAAATACGAAGACAAAAACGGCGACGGTAAAATCCAGATTTCCTCCGACAAGGCCAAAAATGAAATGGTCAAGATCGACCGCGACATCATGGTGCTGGCGAATCCTGAAATTGCAAAACTGCCTAACTGGGTGATCGCACTGGTTGCCGCCGGCGGCCTTGCCGCCGCATTATCCACTGCGGCGGGCTTATTGCTGGCGATATCTTCGTCGATCTCACATGATTTGATGAAAGGCGTGTTCGTACCCAGTATATCGGAGAAAGGCGAACTCATGGCGAGTCGCATCGTGATGACGCTTTCGGTGCTGTTGGCCGGTTATCTGGGGCTCAATCCGCCCGCCTTCGCCGCGGGAACGGTGGCTCTGGCGTTCGGACTGGCCGCCTCTTCCATCTTCCCGGCGTTAATGATGGGCATCTTCTCCAAGAAAATCGGCAGTAAAGCCGCAGTTGCAGGCATGCTGGCCGGCATCGGCGTTACGCTGTTCTATGTGTTCCAGCACTACGGCATCATGTTTATCAAAGGCACCGAGTTCATGATGGGCATGGAGAAAAACTGGTTCTTTGGCATTGATCCCAAAGCCTTTGGTTCGGTTGGCGCACTGGTTAACTTTGCGGTTGCGTATATCGTATCCAAAATAACCGGCCCGGCGCCTGATCATATCCAGCACATGGTTGAGAATATGCGCGTTCCTGCAGGCTCGGCTGCGGCGCATAATCATTAACATAATCATTAAGCCTGGCGCATCCTGAAAAGGATGACAGCGGGGTTGTGGAAACGCAAGCCCAGAAAAATACCCGTATCATTTGATGCGGGTATTTTTTTGTCCGTCGGATTTATCAGTCTAACAAATGATCCTAAAATCCTCAGTTGAGCAGGCTTGAGTGTGCGGCTGTGGTGGTGCAGGTCAAGGCGTAACTGCGCGGAATGGTTATTCCCTTTCAAGCAGTTACAACGCAGGCATGCGCCATCACAGTTGTGCAATCCAGCCTGAAGCGACTACACCCTGTGAGTGAGATTAAAAATTTACTATTTATAAGATAAATTCATAAGCTTATTCTTCATCATAGCGTTCAACTGGGGAATTTAGGATTATCCTAAATTCCACGGTATAC
>JANTHA010000008.1 GCA_024762625.1 Thiotrichaceae bacterium | reverse complement strand
TGCGTGGCGAGGGTATTCTTTACGATAGTTTGAAACATGCAGCTGTTTGCTATTTGTGTTGCGATCGCTTTAGGGAATCCACGGCCCAGGTAAAAAGCAAGGATTTGTTCAGGATAAGCCTGCTTCAGGGTGAGTTCCAGCCCATCCTGTTTTAGCACCCAGGATTTTAGACCGGTTTCTTCATCAACAGTCTGGCTAATATCCGCAAACGAGGGTAGCGAAATGAGATTGATGAGTAATACCAAGGGCAATTGTCGTCGCATATCTGAAAACAGGCTAATCATTATTTCTCCTATTGGTGTTCACTATTTGCGCACCAAAGCTGTGCGCCAGCACCATAAAGATACGTTAACGCATTCGGTTTGTCGTGGAGACCTTCAATGATTATAGACAAAGATGACTTTTTACATGTTTTTCTCTTTTTTAGGTTTTGGCATACAAATTGCTTTCATGAATCATAGTAAATATATTTTTAGGAGTTCTCTCATGAATCAACGTTCGAGACAAAACCTGGTCTTGATTGGCAATGGCATGGCGGGTATGCGCACCATTGAAGAATTGCTCAAACTGGAGCCGGAAAAATACAATATAACTGTTTTCGGTGAAGAGCCTTATGGAAACTACAACCGGATCATGCTTTCTCCGGTTCTGGCGAATGAGAAAACGCTTGAAGAAGTCATGCTTAATGACGATGACTGGTATCGGCAAAATAACATCCGTTTTGAAAAGGGTAATAAAGTTACCGAAATTCACCGCACCCGCAAAGAGGTGACGGCGGAAGATGGAACAGTCGTTCCCTATGACAAGCTACTGATCGCTACAGGCTCGACGTCATTTATGCTGCCGCTGCCAGGCGCTGATAAATATGGCGTAATCGGTTTTCGCGACGTAAAAGACGTCGATACAATGGTTGAAGCAGCGCAGCATTACAAAAAAGCAGTGGTTATTGGCGGTGGCTTGCTCGGACTGGAAGCCGCCAATGGCTTGATGAAACAGGGTATGGATGTCACTGTTGTGCATATCATGAGCACCTTGATGGAGCGTCAGCTGGATGAACCCGCCGCCAAAATGCTGCAGGCGTCGCTGGAAGAAAAAGGCATGAAGTTCCTGATGGATCACCAGACAGAAGAAATACTGGGCGATGAACGCGTCAGCGGATTGCGCTTCACCGATGGTTCAGAAATTGACGCCGATCTGCTGGTCATGGCGGTAGGCATCAAACCCAATATTGAGCTTGCACAGCATGCTGGTTTGCATTGTGAGCGCGGCATCGTAGTCAGCGACACCATGCAGACCTTCGATCCGAGCATTTACTCGGTGGGCGAATGCGTGCAACATCGCGGCGTCACTTATGGTCTGGTAGCGCCCCTGTTTGAGCAGGCAAAAGTTGCGGCCAATCATCTGGCTGAACTGGGTTATGCGCGTTATGAAGGCACGGTAACCTCCACCATGCTCAAAGTAACCGGCATTGACCTGTTCTCGGCGGGTGATTTTCATGGCGATGAAGATACTGATGAGTTGTTGTTCCATGATGTCGCTGGCGGTACATACAAAAAACTGGTGATCCGCAATAATAAAATCATTGGCTGTTGCTTGTACGGCGACACCATCGACGGCACCTGGTATTTCCAGATGATGAAGGATGGCACCGATATTTCGGATTTCCGAAACACTGTGCTGTTTGGTCAGGCGCATCTGGGCGACGCCGGACACGGCGATGAAACTCGCGTAGCCAATATGCCGGATGAGTCTGAAATCTGCGGTTGTAACGGTATCTGCAAGGGCGACATTGTTACCGCCATCACCAAAAAGAAATTGTTTACCCTGGATGAAGTGCGCGCCCATACAAAGGCGTCTGCTTCCTGTGGCTCCTGTACCGGCCTGGTTGAATCCCTGCTGGCGCATACCCTGGGCGGCGACTATTCGGAAGCGCCCAGTAAAAAGCCTTTGTGCGGTTGTACCGAACTGACCCATGATGAAGTGCGCGTCGGTATTCGCAAGCTGGGGCTCAAGGATCATGACGATGTGTTTAAGTCGCTTGACTGGAAAACGGACGATGGCTGTGCGGTTTGTCGCCAGGCGATCAACTATTACCTACTGTGCGAATATCCCGAATATAACGATCCCGAGTCCCGTTTTATTAATGAGCGGGCGCATGGCAATATTCAGAAAGACGGCACTTACTCGGTTGTGCCGCGTATGTTTGGCGGCGTTTGCACCCCGAAAGACCTGCGCGCGATCGCTGATGTCGCGGATAAATTTGATGTGCCTGAAATGAAAGTCACAGGTGGTCAGCGCATTGATATGTTTGGCGTCAAAAAGGAAGATTTGCCCGCCATGTGGAAAGACTTGAGCGAGGCTGGTTTTGTATCAGGTCACGCTTACGGTAAGGCGATGCGCACCTGTAAAACCTGTGTAGGCGATACCTGGTGTCGCATGGGCACCCAGGATTCAACTGGACTTGGCATTAAACTCGAAGAGCTCACCTGGGGTTCCTGGATGCCGCATAAATACAAGCTGGCGGTTTCCGGCTGTCCGCGCAACTGCGCTGAGGCGACCATCAAGGACTTCGGCGTCGTCTGTGTGGATTCCGGTTATGAAATTCATGTCGGCGGAAACGGCGGCATCAAAGTGCGCGTGACTGATTTTCTGATCAAGGTAGATACAGAACAAGAAGTGCTTGAATATTGCGGCGCTTTCAGCCAGTTCTACCGGGAAGATGCGCATTACCTGGAGCGCACCGCGCCGTGGATAGAGCGTGTCGGTCTGGACAAAATCAAGGCGGCGATTCTGGAAGATGAGGAAAATCGCAAGGCGCTTTACGAACGCTTCCTGATCTCGCAAAAACCTGCGCAAATCGACCCCTGGAAAGAGCGCGCTGAAGGCGTAGAGGCGAATCAGTTTAAAGCGATAAAAATAAAGGCTTGATTTTTACGAACACTTGATTGGTGAGCAGGGTGCAATAAATAGCTTCTTTCCGTTTCGGTGATTTATACAAATTACGCCCTAACGAATCTGGAGGGAAGCTATTTTTTGCGCCTTGCTTAAAAAAGATACTAGAGAGAATGATTATGAATGACTGGCTTGAAATAACAAATCTTGAAGAAATACCCGTACTCGGATCACGCGTGGTCGAGACCGACACTGTCAACATTGCCATCTTCAGAGGTAAGAACGATGCCGTTTACGCCATCAAAGACGCTTGTCCGCACAAAAACGGCCCGTTATCGCAAGGCATCATGCACGGCGACTCGGTCACCTGTCCGCTTCATAACTGGAAAATCAGCCTGACTTCCGGGGAAGCGCTTGGCCCCGACGAAGGCTGCACTAATGTGTATGAGACTAAAGTTGAAGACGGTAAGGTTTATTTAAGAAATTCTATTTAGAAAATATAGAAAGAATTATAGAAAGAAAAAGGCGTTAAACACATGTTATTTGGTCGTGGCAGAAAAAATCCTATCAAGATTGCCGATAAGCAAGTTAAGGAATGGAAATATGCAACCTGTGGTTATTGTTCTACAGGCTGCGCGATTGAGGTTGGCTTAAATGCAGAAGGCAAGCCGGTTTCATCGCGCGGCGTTGGCAATGCGGATGTTAATCGCGGCAAACTGTGTCTGAAAGGCATTTTTGAACATGAGCTGTTTGATTCGGCCGGACGCGGTACTGAGCCGAAAATCCGCAATCATTATCTGGATGATTGGAGCCTTACCGACTGGGATACGGCGCTGGACAAGACCTATTCTGAAATCCGCCGGGTGCAGGAGAAATATGGTCGGGATTCGGTGGCGGTTATTTCAACCGGGCAAATGCTCACCGAAGAGTTTTACACGCTAGGCAAGCTTACCCGTGGTCTAATTGGCACGAACAATTACGATGGCAACACAACCTTGTGCATGGCGTCCGCCGTATCAGGTTACAAGCGCTCATTTGGTTCAGATGGCCCGCCGGGTTGTTATGAAGATTTCGAACATACCGATATGTTGATCGCCTGGGGCTCCAACCTGCCGGAACAGCACCCGATTATCTACTGGCGCATGAAAGAAGCCCAGGAGAAAAAAGGCTTCCCGCTGATCGTGATTGATCCACGCGTCACCATGTTGGCGCAAAACGCGGATCGTCACCTGACCATCACACCCGGCACAGATGTGGTGCTGATGAATTCGATGATGTATGTCATTTTTGATGAAGGTCTGGAAGACAAGGACTATATCGAAAAAAACACCAATGGCGTGGAAGAGCTGAAAGCCGAGGTCGCCAGGTACGACCCCCAAATAGCACAAAAAATTTGCGGTATTGATGAGGACACCATCCGCGCCGTAGCGCGCCAATTCGCCAAGGCGCCAGCTGCGATGCAGATATGGACCATGGGGATTAATCAAAGCACGCACGGTTCCGATGGCGTTGTTGGCATTAATAATCTGGCGCTGATTACGGGCAATATAGGCAAGCCTGGCGGCACCTCGCTGTCAATCACCGGGCAGTGTAACGCCATGGGTACGCGCGAGTGGTCGTCCTGTTCCGGTCTGCCAAATCACCGTTATCTGGAAAATGAACAGGATCGAATCGATATTGCTAAATTCTGGAATGTGGATGTTGATTTCTTCCCGACTAAACGCGGCATGTTTCAGACTGATATTTATCAGGCGATGGAGCTTGGTCAAATCAAGGGCTTGTGGCTGATTGCAACCAATCCAATGAGCTCTTTGCCAAATACAGCGCGCATCCGCAAGGCGATGGAGCAACTGGAATTTTGTGTCATCCAGGATTGTTATGAAGATACCGAGTCGGCTCAGTACGGCACGGTTTATCTGCCCGCCGGAACCTGGGCTGAAAAAGATGGTGTTATGACCAATACCGAGCGCCGCATCAATGTGGTCAAGCCGGTAACTAAACCACACGGCAATTCCCAACCTGATTTGTGGATTTTTAACCGCGTGGCGGAACGTTTTAACGCGGAAAAAGAAGCAGATAAAAAACTGGATTTCCCTGAAAAAGCGGCTGATATATTTCTGGAGATGGGTAAATTGTCACATGGGCGCTTATCCGATAATTCGGGAATGACTCACGAGTTGATTGAAAAAAATCGCGGCATCCAGTGGCCATATACCAAAGAACAGGCCGAGAAGGGTGAAGCGCCGCCTAGTGGCGGCGTGCGTCTTTATACCGAAGACGCCAGTTTCCGCTATTCCGATGGTAAAGCTAAATTAATACCACTGCCGTTCCTGGACAACAACGAAACGCCCGATGACAAATTTCCGTTCTGGCTAAACACGGGCCGATTGATAGAGCATTGGCATGGCCGCACTAAAACAGGAAAACTCAGCAATAATAACAAGTATTCGCCAATACCATTTGCCGAGATGAATCCTGACGCCGCCAAGGAACTGGGAGTTATCGCTGGCGACTACATAAGGTTGGTATCGCCACGTTCAGACGCCATTGTGATGGCGCAACTCACGCATCGCGTTCCGAAAAACATGGTGTTTGTGCCGTTCCATTTTCATGATTGTGCAAATCGCTTGACGCTGGGTTTGCTTGATCCGCATTCTCGTCAGCCCGCTTATAAGCAATCAGCGGTGCGCATTGAACGCGTTAAAAACCAGCAAGAAGCGGCGCAACTGAGCATGGAAATGCGCAAGTTTTAAAGCCTTCCTTTTGGGCTTTACAGCAGCCCGGGTCCTATCGCCTGGGTTGCTATTTTTAATTGTTCCGCCTCTCCCTGGCTTTCTACTGTCAGGGAGAGGAGACAAAAACCAAACAGAGCTAGAATTTATAATATGTTTCAAGTACGTCAAGATGAACCAAAGTACGCCTTTCTGCAAGATAAGGACAGTAAGGATGAAAACCGTTATGGCAAGCCGATTGAGCTTAATGATCCTAAGCAGGATGAGCCATTTAAGGTTAATGATGAGCCAATGCCGGCGGATAATCCGAATCGTTACAAGCAGCACGGTTTTTATTTCACGGCGGATAACTGTATTGCTTGTCACGCCTGTGAAGCGGCCTGTTCCGAGAAAAACGACAACCCTGGCCATATTGCCTTCCGTTCTGTGGGTTTTGTTGAAGGCGGGGCCTACCCGGATTACCGGCGCATCAATATTTCAATGGCCTGTAACCATTGTGATGATCCGGTATGTCTGAAAGGTTGCCCGACCCGCGCCTATACCAAATACGCGGAATATGGCGCAGTGTTGCAAGACCCGGACATTTGTTTTGGCTGTGGATATTGCACCTGGGTCTGCCCCTACAACGCGCCGCAACTGGATCCTGTTGAAGGTCAGGTCAGCAAATGTAATATGTGCGTGGACCGTCTCGAAGTAGGCCTGAAACCGGCCTGTGTTTCCGCCTGTCTTGGCAAGGCGCTTGAGTTTGGGGTGGTTGAAAATACGCCGGAAGGACGTTTTCAGCTTGAATTCGAGATACCCGGATTTCCCGATACCAGTATTACGCATCCGAATATCCGTTTTCAACAAACCAAAACACTGAATCGCGAAATGAAACGCGTCGATTCAACGCCGATCAAATACCATCGCGATGATGCGGATGACGGACGCTACAAGCCAGAACTGGATGAAAAACACGGCAAGTCGAAACGCTGGGGATTGAAAACATTGTTGCATTCGCATGAAAACGCGCATGTGATGTTCACCCTTAGCGCACAGGCGGTAATGGGCGCATTTGTGATGCTGGTTCTGGGCGGTCTTTTTAATGTCGATGACATTATCGCGGTGAAACAATCCGCAGCGTTTATCCCTCTATTACTGATCATGTTTGTTTTGATGGGCGCTGGCCTTTACAAGCTGAATATGCATCTTGGCAAGCCGCACCGTTTCTATCGCGGTTTCAATAATCTGCGACATTCGCCCCTGAGCCGCGAGATTGCTGGCGTGAGCGCATTTTTTGCCGGATTGGCGGGTTATACTTTGTTCTCGTTTTTCGATAATGGCTTGAGCCATTTTCTGGCAGGCGTATTTGCTGCGCTGGGTTTGCTTGGCTTTGTTGCAGGCTCCTGGTATATGTACAAACTGTACCGCATCAAGGCGCGCCCATTCTGGAATCACTGGCAGACCGCGAGCAGTTTTTATGGCTCCATGCTAAGTCTGGGCGGATTGCTCATTGCGCTGGTCAGCAGCCTGTTCATGGACAACAACATGGGCGTAATTCGCTTGATGGCGCTGGTCATTGCTATCGGTCTGATGATTGAGGCAATCGGATTGTTTGTTCATTCGCACTATCTGAAAAAAGGTCCGGGCGAAGGCCAGGCGGCGCATTATGAGCAAACCACGACATTTGGCAAAAGCTACCGGCTACGCAATATGTTGCTGGCAGTGAATATCACGCTTGCGCTAATCGTGAGCATGACTGGGCTTTCCGGAATTCCGGGCCTTCTGATTGGCGCGCTATTTACACTGTCCATGCTGGTCATGGCTTATCTGGGCCGCATCATTTTCTATGCGCTGGTGATACCGACCACCATGCCGGGCGCATTCTTCTGGAAAAACAAAGGTTTTATTGAACACGCCCGCGAATCCGGCTTGGCCGACATGCAGCAACTCGGCGTCGCCTATGAAAGGCATCACAAATTTGATCTGAAGGCGCTGATGCAAACCATCCGGGAGAACAGTCTTGGCGATATGATTGCGCACGCTAAAGCGGTGATCAGCGGCAGGCCTTTTTAAACTGCGTTTCTGAGTTTGCTTAGAGCAAAAAGGCGGAGGCTATAAGTCGTAATAGTACCGCTACAACTCCTGCCAGACGAGATGACCCAACACGCCGTCATGCTGAAGCGCCTCCAACTCCGTCATGCCGGCAGAGGCCGGCATCCATGTTTGAGTCCTGCGCCACAGCATGAATGGATTAGCTTCGCTAGCCTATCGGCTGCAGCCTACGCCGCAATGACGTTATTAATTCTAATACTTGATCTCATGAATCACCGCTTCCATTCCGGGGCTGACTTCAAACATTATGCGAATTGGCGGCCCGACGTAGCGGTTAAAGTTGTCTTCAAAAATCTGGTCAAAATCCCTGACTTCGGCGATATCCCGCGCATTTTGCTCCAGTAGTAATTTGCGACCGCCTTTGTGGTCGATGGAATAGATTCTGAAGAAATTGGCCGCGCTATTCGGGATGCGATTAAATCGCCAGAGTACGCTGAAGTTATGGTTCACGCCTGGCTTTAGTTTGATCGGCGGCGATGTGATGGTATTGCCGCGGGCTGTCCAGCCATTGACGGCGCGGCCTGCGATGGGTCGCCCTGTTGGTGTCTGTTCTGCGGGCGCTCTGCTGACCGGGTTACGGGCGGCGGGAGCAGGCGCGGCAGGTTGTACGCCTTCGCTCAGAAATGAATCCCAGCCGCTTTCATCCTCGTCATCAATAATGGGAACGAATTGTGGCGCTGGCCGCTGTCTTGACAGTTGTTGAGGCGCCGGCTGCTGATGAGGCGTCCTGCGAGGCGTTGCAACTGGCTTACGCACAGGTTGTTGAACTGGCGTTCTGGTTATGGGCGCAGGGGGAGGTGGTATATAGCGTTTTTGGGGCGGAACATAGGTATAATTACTGCCGAGATAATCCATCAAGGCCTGGTATTTTGGCGTGGTGGGTTGCTCCAGATAATCCAGCATGCCAAAGAAATTTTTGGGTTCGGGCTCGCCGATGCCGTAAAAATGCAGCATCAGTCCACCACCGCTTTGCGCCCAGGTTTGCAGGTAGCGCTGATAGGCGATGCGCATTCTCGGGTCTTCCTGAACAGACATGAATAGATTGAGCACTTTCGGGTTTTTGACCGTATGCGGCGGGTCATAACGAATCAGGTGTTGACCGCCCTCATAGGCGACTAGCTCCAGTCGGTATTTGTCGGCGATTCTCTTGTTCAGCGCAATGCGCTCTTTAACCTGCTCGATCGCGCCGCCTGGCGGGCTGTTCCTGAGTACGCCGCCATGCAGTACCTCCTGGAAAAGGCGGGAGCGTCCACCGTCGCCGTCGCGCGTCCAGCTTAATACTTCAGGGCGGTTCTCCTTTTTAGCAATATAGTCGCCAAAATAAGGGCCGATGCCATAGGCGTCAACATGGCGTCCACAGCCTCTTGCCTCTTTCCACAAGGGGCAATCGACCATTTCCTGTCCGACCCATGGCACCGATGTGAGCGTGCCCAGCATACACTTGACGCGGTTGCGCTGGCCGCCAAATTCCTTTTTCCAGATGCGGCACATTTCCACGCTGCGTTTGGCGTACCAGTTGGTCGCCAGCAAAACGCGTCGTTTGCCAGCCGGCACATCCTTATAGGGGAAATGCCAGAGTTTGTCCGCTTTGCGCGCGGCGTAGGTTGCAGCCGGGAAAATGGTGTTCCAGACCTCGTTGGAATATTCGACATAGACTTTCTGGTCGCGGCGCAAACGGTTTTTGACCATACGCGCATATTGCTTGATGTAATCATCGCTTGCCTTGTAGGGAATGCTTACAAATGGCGTGGCGTTGATTGCGTTAGCCAGATCAATCATGCGTTCTGCGGGCACGCCCTTATCGCCGGTATAATGCGCATAACCAATGGTGGCGCGTTCATTCCACTCGACTGCTTCATTGGCGCGCGGGTTGGTCCAGGGCATGAAGCGTATCGCATGCATGGGCCGTATGCGCGCGAGATAGTTGGGATTGAAAACGATGCGTTTGTATTTATGCTCATATTCTTTAGGAACAATACGGATATTACGAATGTAGTTGCCATTACCGCGCGGATCGGTGGAGAATATCTGCAATTTAAGATTACGTTTGGGCGATAACAGGTCGAATTCCTTGTGACCGCGAAAATCATTGACCATGCGTAAGTCGCCGCTGATTTCCATCTTGCCTTCGCCATCATATAAAACAACATATCGTCCGGTAGGGAAATGCTTACTTAAGCGCCATGTGCTGGTTACGCTGGTGAATACAGGCTCATCCTGCGGCGCAGGCAGGCTGCGCACCCAGCCATTGCCATCAAGTTGTAGCAGATTTTGCTCACGGGTGTTTAATGAGGTTTGGCGGGTGCATCCGGGGTCAATGGGTCGGTTGGCGCGCCAATCATAGGCGCAGGATGTGAACCAGCCCCTGGAAATTTTAAATATGTCGGTAAAGGGAATGGATGTTGTCAGCTTGCCCAGGTCGCCGACATTAATGCCCAGTTTCGGATTGTCGCTATGACGCGCCTCGGCGATGCCTGATATGGAAAAAATACAAATAAGAAGTAGTTTAAAAATTGTTTTCATTCATGAATGTCCGTGTATAGTTCTATATAAGGTCTTTTCGTCATACGACTGACTTGCAAGCGCTAAGGAATGTTCTCAATATCATACTGAAAAACAAAGGGAATGCCAGAAATAACATGAATAATCAATGGGAAGATCGTTACCAACAGGGGCAAACCGGCTGGGATCGCGGTGCGGCAAGCGACAATTTATTCTACTGGATCAATAATAAAATACTGAAACCCTGCCGCATACTGATACCTGGCTGCGGCAATGGGTATGAGGCGATCGCTTTGGCGCAACAGGGTTTTGAGGTAGTCGCCATTGATATTGCGCCAACTCCGGTAAAAAATCTACGCGAAGCGCTTGATGCCAAAGGCCTGCAGGCTGAAGTCATTCAGGCGGATTTTTTCGAGTGGCGGCCTGATAAGCCGTTTGATGCAATTTATGAGCAAACCAGTCTATGCGCCCTGCCTCCGGAATTATGGTCGCAATACGAGGATCGGCTATTTAGCTGGCTGAAACCGGGTGGTCAACTTTTTGCTCATTTCATGCAAACGGGCCAGGACGGTGGGCCGCCATTTCATTGTGAGATTGGCGATATGCGGTCACTATTTACTGAGGATCGCTGGAAATGGAGCAAACAGCATAACAGCGGCGTAAAACATTCAAAGGGCAAGGTGGAAGAATTGTATTTGCTGGAAAAGAAAACCTGAAAATAATCCGGACGGATGAAGGTAACTGAAGTTAAATGAAATGGTGGCCCGAGGTGGAATCGAACCACCGACACGAGGATTTTCAATCCTCTGCTCTACCGACTGAGCTATCGGGCCATTTTGAGAATCTAAAAAACGCCTCACAGAAGCGAGGCGCTATTAGAGCGGTTTAGGATTTAGTTGTCAAGCGGGTTTTTGAAATACTCTATTTTGATGGCAGGCTAATAACAATCCAAGGATATAATGTTTGATATAGCGCTATATGAACCTGAAATACCGCCCAATACGGGCAATATCATGCGCCTATGCGCCAATACCGGCTGTCGCCTGCATCTGATCCATCCCTTGGGTTTTGACCTGGATGAAAAGAAATTGCGTCGTGCGGGGCTGGATTACCGGGATATGGCGAATGTGCTAGAGCATCTTGATTTTAATGCGTTTCTACACGCGATGCAGGGTAAACGCATCTTTGCCCTGAGCACCAAGGCGCAAACAGTTTACAGCAAGGCGACATTTAACCAAGGCGATGTACTGCTGTTTGGCCCGGAAACGCGTGGTTTGCCCGTGGATGTTCTCAATCAGCTGACTGACGCGCGTAAGCTACGCCTGCCAATGCTCGCCAATAGCCGTAGCTTGAATTTGTCAAACACGGTCGCCGTGGTGGTTTATGAGGCGCTTCGACAACAAAACTTTGTGGGATTGAGTTAAAAACCTAAATTTCTCAGCTGATCACTATGAAGACAAACAAGCTTATTCTTTTTTATATAAATTACGTTCATTTTAGCTCCTCTCATGGGGTCAAGTCGCTTCAGACTAGATTGCACAACTGTGATGGCGCATGTCTACGTTGTAACTGCTTGAAAGGGAGCTTTATTGGCATGGTGCAACAACATTCCGCACAGTTACGCCTCGGCTTTGGCTCCAAGCGTCGCTCTACCTCCTACTTCCCTGTAGTCGTTGATCTGCACCACCACAGCCGCACACTCAAGCCTGCTCAACTGAGAATTTTAGGTTAAACTTACAACATGAAACTGATTCGCGGCATCCCGAAAAATGACTCAAGCCTTGCCAAAGGATGCGTCGCCACTATTGGCAATTTTGATGGATTGCATCTCGGCCATCAACAAATTATCGACCGACTAAAAGGCAAGGCAAAAGCGCTTGATCTGCCATCAACAGTGATCAGTTTTGAACCGCTGCCAGCAGAATTTTTCATGCCTGAGCCGCCCGCCAGAATCTACCCGATGCGCGACAAAATCCGTTTGCTGGATGAACTGGGCGTGGATAATTACCTGTGCTTGAAGTTTGATCAAAGCTTGGCAAACATGTCACCAGAGGCGTTTGTTCAGAATATTTTGCTGGACGCCTTACACGTAAAATACCTTGCTGTGGGCGATGATTTTCGATTTGGCCGAGGGCGCGCCGGTGATTTTAAGCTGTTAGACAGCATGGGTAAAAAAGCAGGCATGGAAGTGAGTGATACGCCAACTTATGAACTGGATGGTCAGCGGGTGAGCAGTACGCGAATTCGACACCATCTTGAAAAAGGGGAAATTAGCGCGGCCAGTAGATTATTGGGGCACAAATATCAGTTATCCGGGCGAGTCCGTCATGGCGACAAGCGCGGTAGAACCATCGGTTTTCCGACTCTGAACATGCGCGTTCTGAATCATATTGCGCCAGCACGGGGCGTGTATGCCGTGCGCGTCCACGGATTAGGTGAGCCAGCATTGAAAGGCGTCGCCAATCTTGGCGCAAGGCCGACGGTAAAAGGCGCAGAGAACCGTCTGGAAACTCATCTGTTTGATTTTGATCAGGATGTCTATGGTCGTTACATCTGTGTCGAACTGGTCAGTTTCCTGCGCAGAGAACAACGGTTTGATGATTTTGAGCAATTAAAAAAGCAGATAGAGAAGGATGCCGAACAGGCCCGGCGGTTGCTCATGAATGAAGCCTAACAGCCTGCTAAAGCTTCATTTCTTCCTCATGCGTCACCAGAAAATGCTCTCTGGATTCTGCTTCAACAAAAATCCGTTTCACCTTGGGGAAACGTTGCTTGATTTTTTTATCCAGCAGAGCAATTGAGTTTTCTACATCATCCGAACTGGCGTCGGGCGCAAAATCAGCGCTGACATTGACCAGAATATAGTCCGGCCCCATGTGCATGGTGAGTACTTCATTGGTGCGTTCAATGGCGTCAATCTGATCAACCATTTCATGAATTGCCTTGACGATGGCGGGGTCGGCGCTCTCGCCGATAAGCAAACCCTTGGTTTCCACCGCCATCCAGGCCGCTGTGGCGGCGAGTATCAAGCCGATAATGACCGAAGCGGCGCCATCAAAAAAGGCGATGCCGGTCAACTGGGTCAGCGAGATGCCGATTAATGCAACGACAAGGCCGAGCATCGCTGCGCCATCTTCAAACAGCACCACAAACATGGAGGGATCCTTGCCCTGTTTGATGGCGTCGACATAACTAAGTTTACCCTTGGCCGCCTTGAATTCCTTAAGCGCAAAGGTAAACGCTGCGCCTTCAAAGACTATCGCCAGGCCTAGCACGATATAGTTGATCAGCGGATTCGTCATTTCCACTGGGTTACGGATATGCAGTATCCCTTCGTAAAGCGAAACGCCCGCGCCCAGAGCAAAAATCAGGATGGCGACCACGAAGCTCCAGAAATAGATTTCCTTGCCATGGCCAAAGGGGAAATCTTCACTGGCGGGTTTTTTTGCCTGCTTCAAACCATACAACAACAAGCCCTGATTCCCGGTATCGACCAGCGAATGAATACCCTCGGATAACATTGCGGAGCTTCCTGTCATTGCTGATGCAATAAATTTGGTGACGGCGATTAGCAGGTTTCCTGCGAGCGCCGCGTAAATGACTTTTTTGGATGCGGATGCTGACATGGCTGTTATTCAGGTTTGTTTGTGGTGGTTAATAAAAGGCCGCGCTTACTGTCAGGGTTATATAGCAGGTAAACCGTCCTGCCCTGATCCTGTCCGCTAAAATAGGTTTGCTGGCGGAGTGAACGCGGTTGCCACCACTTTGCAGGCGGATTTTTAGCAAATAGCAAGCCATCATATATCTGATCATTCAGATCAAGTTGTTTGAGTTGTTTGCTGATAATGTAATGCTCAACCGGTTGTCGCCCAACGCTGAAAGCAAACCAGGCGCTGCGCTGATTGCCGTTTTCTTTCTGGATTGCCTGAACATCCACAAAGGGCGCTTCGGGCACATCGAACCATTGTCTGAGCGCCATCGCCGCCGCTTCCGGCTTTGCCTGGCGCACGCTGTTTTCCGGTATCGGGAAAATCTTGTCGGCAACGTAGGGGCTAAGCGCCAGAATCAGACCGACCAGAATCGCCAGCGCCATGAGTATGGTTGCTAATAGTTTCATGTTGTCAGTTTGTTAATCCAGTTGTTATTCAAGCTTAAAAAGCTGTTTCGCATTATGCGTTGTTTTGGCGGCAATTTCCAAAAGTTCGCAATTGCGTAATTGCGCCATGGATTTGGCGATAATCGGTAAAAAAGCCGGCTCATTGCGTAATCCATGGTGACTCGCGTCGGGTTGATCAGGCGCATCGCTTTCCAGCACCATGGCGTCCAGAGGCAAATCACGCACCAGCCGGTGCAAACGATGTGCGCGAGTATAGGTGATTGGCCCGCCAAACCCCAGATAAAATCCAAGATCAATACATTGTTTTGCCTGTTGCTCGCTGCCTGAAAAACTGTGAATAACGCCGCGAACGCCAGGATGCCTGCGTAATTGTTTAAGCACGATATCCAGCGATTTGCGGGAATGAATAATGAGCGGTAGATCAAGCTCGCGCGCAAGTTCCAGGTGGATGATAAAAATTTCCAGTTGTAGGCGGCGTTGCTCATCGCTCAGCTTCTTGAAGAAAAAATCGAGACCGCATTCACCGATTGCCTTCGCATTGGCGTTGATTAATTGCTGTCTGAGCTGGTCCTTTAGGGTCGCTTGTGATGATTGATTTTCGTCGATAAACATTGGATGCAAACCAAAGGCGGCGTGGAGCGCAGGGTGCTGTGCGGCGAGTTTATCAATATCGTCCCAGTTATTGTTCGCCACAGCCGGAATAATGATATGCTTGATATGGGCGTCCCAGGCGCGCTGCATCACCTGTTCCCTATCAGGATCAAATTGAATGAAATCCAGATGGCAGAGCGTGTCTATGAGAGTCATCCTAAAATCCACAGTTGAACTGGCTTGAGTGTGCGGCTGCGATGGTGCAGGTCAAAAACTACAGGGAGGTAGGAGGTAGAGCGACGCTTGAAGCCAAAGCCGGGGCGTAATTGCGCGGAATGTTGTTGCACCATGCCAATAAAGCTCCCTTTCAAGCAGTTACAACACAGACATGTGCCATCACAGTTGTGCAATCTAGCCTGAAGTGGCTTCATTTTATGAGTGAAGTTGATATGAGGGTTATTTACATGAAAAATTATAAACTTGTTTGTCATCATAGCGATCAACTGCGGAATTTAGGATCCTGTGAACAAGTGTAATCGAAAGTGGTCATATAATAAGACTTTTTAGCAGACTGTGAACCATAATTAACCAGAGATTTAAATCATGAAAATAAAAGCCGCTTGTCTTGCTTGCTTCATTGTCATTATTGTTTTCCTTGTTCCGCAAATTGCAGCGAGCGCGGAAAACGAAATTATCGCGGAATCCAGAATAAGCGCGGTGACTGTTTACCCAGGCAGCGCCAAAGTCATGCGAACTGCAAAAGCGGAGCTGCCTGGAGGTAGCCACAGCATTGTCATTGCTAATCTGCCGATAGGAATGAACCAGTCTTCATTGCGGGTAACGGGCAAAGCGGCTCAGGATGTGAGGCTGGGTAATGTCGAAGTGAGCCAGGAAATCAGAAAGGAAGCAGTCTACGAAAAGGAAAGAGAGCTTACAAAGAAACTTGAAGCGGTTAAACAGGCGCGTCAGGTTGTTGACGACGCCTTGTCAAGAAATCGACAGTTGCTTGAATACATCAGGGCGATGGTGATTGGCAAGCCCGCTAGTGAAAAAAAGGGCGATGAACCACACACGAATGCGTACAGTAGTCTTCCGCTGGAAAAATGGCAGGAAGCCTGGGATACGCTGGACACCGCAACAGCGCGCGTTCAAGAAAAGATTCGCATGTCGCGGCTAAAATGGAAAGAACTGGATAAGAAAATACGCAAACTGGAGGCCGAGTTGCGCCAGGTCGCAGTCAGCCGCAGGCAGCCATCGACCTTGACAGCGCGAATACAGGTTGAGGCGCTGGCAGCGACAAACCTTGAGTTAAACATAAGCTATCAGATAAACGGCGCAAACTGGTCGCCTATTTATGACGCCGACCTGAATACCCAGGACAGAAAGCTGCTGATAAAAACACTGGGCAAAGTCAGTCAACGCACTGGAGAAGACTGGCGGGATGTGAAACTGACCCTGTCAACATTGCGACCGGGTGAAGGAGCACAGTTGCCCGATTTGAATCCCTGGGTGCTGGATTTTGCGCCGCAGCCGACTCCGAATTCTTATGGCGGCTTTATGAGCAATCAACGCATTGAAGAGTCAGCCGAGGTTTCTGGCGCGATGATGGATAAAATGGATTCAAGAATGCTTCGTAAAAGCATGAAGCCAATGGCGGCGCCAGCCCCGCGCAGAGAGATGCTCGCAGAAGAAAGTCAGTTAAGACTTGCCGATTTTTCGGCGGAATTTAATGCACCGGGTTTGGTGAGTTTGAAATCAGGCAATGATTCAAAACGCTTTGCCTTAGTTACACAGTCATTTGAAACTAAAGTTCAGCTAGCATCTGCGCCTCGGTTTGATCCGCGGGTAATGATTTTATCGACCTTCAAGTATCAGGGGGAATCGCCATTGCTGGCGGGTAATGCGTCCTTGTACCGTAACGGCGGTTTTGTTGGCAATGTGTTTCTTAAGCAGGTTTTGCCAAGTGAGGAAATCAAACTTTCATTTGGCGAAGACGACAAGGTGAAAATCATCTTTCAACCCGACCCGGATAAAAAACGCAAGGATGGTTTGTTATTCGGCAAGCGAAAAGTGGTCGAGCGTTATTATCAGGTAAGCATCACCAATCAACATAAAAAGCCTTATACAATTACATTGTATGACGTTTTTCCGGTCGCAGCTGACGAAAAAATTAGCGTAAAAAAACTCGGAGAGGCGCCGGATAAAACTGATATTGATGACAAGAAGGGCGTTGTCGCCTGGCTACGCACGCTGGAGCCGGGTAAGAAAATCAAGTTGAAATATGGCTATTCCGTTAGTTACCCGGAAGATCGGATGGTCGATGGTTTGTAGCGGCGTATTTGCCCGGACATAAAAAAAGCCGACGCGTCGGCTTTTTTTATGATTATGTTTCTAAATCCAGAAAATTAAATGTATAAACAAATATCAGAATCGCCGGCAAATTCAAAAAATGTTGCTGCGCCAACATAATCAATGCCATCGATGAAGTCTTTTTCTGCATCAAAGCCGAATAGCTCAACAGTCATCTGACACGCAAGGAATCTGACTTCCGCTTCCTGGCATAATTCACGCAACTCAGGGATGGTGGCTACGCCATTGTTGGCAATGGTCTTTTTCATTAGCGTGGTCGCCAGAGCTTCATAACCGGGTAGGTTGGCTTGAACGATATTTGGGATATTCCAGTTAATATCCTTGAACCAGCCTGGGCCAAATGGCATTTTCATGGGCATGCCAGGGTTGCCGAGTGGACTGACTTGAAGGCCGCTGACATCTTTTTTTAGTAACTGCAAACCATAAAAAGTACAGAAAACCTCTACTTCATAGCCTAACGCCGCAGCAGTAGAAGCGAGAATAAAGGGGGGGTAGGCCCAGTCCAGAGTGCCTTTAGTTGCTATGATAGCCAGTTTCTTTTCGTCCATTTTAACCTCTCAATTAATCGCCAGGGGAGCGTATGTGTTTGTTGGGGCGTCGTCAATTCGACGGGAATTGGCAGCCGAGTATAACAGGAAAGCGTAATATACTAAAATACTATAATTTATGAAAGTGATAAGTAATCATAGACTAAAATTTTTTAAATCTGTATTCAAATTCACGGCTGTATCGCTAACTGAGATAGCAGTAACCCAAGCGTCAATTCTAAAACACTTTTAATCTTCTAGCGTAAATTAGACATGATGAAATATGGTAAATAACAGTTAACATCTCATGACGGAGTTCGTAGCCAGAAGACTTTGGTTTCTTTTTTTAGCCTCAGTTTATGGCTACGAGTTACTTTTCTCTCTTTGGCAAGAGAAAAGTAAGCAAAACGTGTGCGAACCAAGAAAGTGCCACCCTCTAAAAGCCTCCTGCGGATCATTGCGTTTGTTTGGCGCGTCCATGCGCCAAACCCGTTGGGCTTCGCATTAAATTGCTCCCGGCAATTTAATCTCGTATTTTATGGGGTCGAAGGGAACTCGCTCCTGTCGTCGCTCAAACAACCTTCGCCCTGATCCATA